>JAPLTR010000112.1 GCA_026398065.1 Verrucomicrobiota bacterium
ATCCGATGCACATCCGCGATCTCCACGCGACCATCCTCCATCTCTTCGGCCTCGACCACAACAAGCTCACGTTCAAATTCCAGGGCCTCGATCAGAAACTCACCGGCGTTCTGCCGACCAAAGTAATCCATGACCTCCTGGCCTGACCCCCGCGCCCTGCGCCCGGTGCTCGTGCTGCTGGCCGCGGTCTCGCTCGCCCGGGCGGAAGACACGTTTTACGCGAAGCGCGTCGCCCCGATTCTCGAGGAAAAATGCGTGCTCTGCCACGGGGAGAAAAAGCAGAAGGGCAAGCTGCGGCTCGATTCCTTTGAGTGGCTGATGAAGGGCGGCGAGAACGGCGCGGTCGTCACGCCCGGCGACGCCAAGGACAGCGAACTTCACGTGCGCGTCACGCTCCAGCCCGAGGACGAGGACTTCATGCCGGCGGACAACAAGCCGCCGCTCACCCCGGACGAGGTCAAGGTGCTGGCGGCGTGGATCGCGGCCGGTGCGTCGAAGTCCGCTCCGCTCTCTTCGATCAAGGGGGCCCCGGCCGCCGCCGCGCCCCAGGCGCCCGCCACCCAGCTCGCCCCCGACTGGCGTCCGCGCGCGGCCCAGATTGCCGAGCTGGAGAAGACGCTCGGTCTCCGCCTGACCCCGCGCTCCACCCTGGCGACAGACGGGCTCGTGTTGCGCACGGCGAGCGCGCCGACCCGCTGCGACGATGCGGCGCTCGCGCGCCTCAAGCCCGTGGCCGACCTCATCGTCGAGGCGGAGCTGGCGCGGACCAAAATCACGGATGCTGGGCTGGCTTCGCTCGCGGCCTGCGCGAATTTGCGCACGCTCGACTTGACGCGGACGGCGGTCACCTCCGCCGGGCTGGCGAAGCTCACTGGCTTGAAGCAGCTCGAATCGATCAATCTCACCTCGACGGCGGTCGACGACACGGGCGTGGCGCAGTTGCAGCGGATCCCGACGCTGAAGAAAACCTGGCTCTTCGACACGCGCGTGTCGGTGGTCGAAGAGGCACCTGTCCGTCCGGCCAAGTGAGGTTCACCCCATGCTGAAGCGGGCTGGCATCTTACTCGGTTACCTTTTGGTCGTAGGGCTGGCGGTCGCGGCGCCTCCGTCCCGCGAGCCGGCCAATCTCGACCGGCTCAAGGCGGAGATCGTCACCTATGTCGAGTCGGGCGGCTACGATGCCGACGTCGCAGCGGTGGCGGCCGAGGCCAAGAGCTGGATCGAGGCGCGCGCGAAACAAGGCGGGCAGGGGCTAACCGTGGTGTTCGACCTCGACGAGACGCTGCTGTCGAACTGGCCGCACATGAAGGCAATGAGTTTTGCCTACCTTCCGGATGCCTGGGAGGCGTGGGTGAAGTCCGCCCAGGCCCCGGCCATCGAGCCCGTGCGCGAGGTGTACCGGGCGGCGCGGAAACTGGGTCTTGACGTGGTGTTTCTCACGGGCCGGCGCGAACGCGACCGGCCGGGCACGGAGAAGAATCTCCAGGCCATCGGCTGCGGCGACTACACGGCCCTCCTCTGCAAACCTGACGCCGCGAAGGAGACGGCGGAGAAGTTCAAGACGGAAGCCCGCGCGAAACTCGAGGCCGACGGCCGGACCGTCATTGCCAATCTCGGTGACCAGGCGAGCGACCTCGCGGGCGGACACGCGGAGAAGGCCTTCAAGCTGCCCTGTCCGTTCTACCTGACGAATTGAGCGGGAGGGGAGGGAAGGGGCGAAGAAAAGTTTCGCTTCCGGTTTCAGCTTTGGAATCCTCGGGCTCGACCTGACCACCCCGTCGGCGCGCCCCGCCTGTTTTACGCGCCCCAAACCTACCACCCCATGCACGTTTCGTCACTGTTCGTCGTTCGCTTCGCGTTGACCGCGGGGCTGCTCACCGCCGCGGCATTCGCCCAGCAGGCGCCCGCCGCCGCACCCGCCGCGTCGGCCCCGGAAAAACCCCTCGCCGCCGATGCGGTCGTGCTCTCGCCCTTCGAGGTGAGCACGGAGAAGGACAACGGTTTCGCGGCGGCGAGCTCGCTGGCCGGCGGCCGTCTGGCGCTCGACATGCGCGACACGCCGGCGGCGTATTCGGTGATCACGCGCGAGTTCATCGACGCGCTGGGCATCACGGACCTGCAGACGGCCGCGGAGTGGACGACGGGCGGCACCCTCAATGTGGACAACGGCCAGCAGAATTTCTTCGCGTCGCCGGTCAACTACACCATCCGCGGCACTGGCGGCGGTCGCGCGCAGCGGAATTTCTTTCCGCAGTTCAACAACGGCGACAGCTACAACCTCGAGCGTTACGACTTCGGCCGCGGCCCGAACGCCATCCTCTTCGGCAACGGCTCCATCGGTGGGGTGAGTTCGTCCACCACGAAGCGGGCGCAGACGAACCGTCCCTTTCAGGCCGTGCAACTGAGCGTCGGCTCGTGGCGCAATTACCGCGCGACCTTCGATCTGAACCAGCCGCTCACCAAGCAAGTCGCGGTGCGCGCCTCCGCGGTGTGGGGCGACAGCGACGGCTGGCGCATGAAGGACTTCGACCGGCGCAAGGCGGCGTTTCTGACCACGACCTTCAAGCCCTGGCGCAACACCGAGATTCGCGTCGAGGGCGAGTATGGCATCAACTCCCGCCAGTCCGGGTTCACCACTCTCGACGACCGGCTCTCGGGCTGGGACGGCCGGACGACCTACAATGGTCCCGCCGCCGCAACGACGCTGCCGGGCAACGCCAACGCCCTCGGGATCAGCCGCCGCGGCGCCAACTACTTCGTCTATGATCCGCTCGCCTCCACCCAAGCGATCATGAACTACGCAAACGACCCCATTACGCTGCCGGGCGGCAACAGCACGACTACCCCGCTGGGCAATTTTGTGCAGGGCAGCCTGCCGTCCTTCAACAGCGCGGGCGCGACCTTCCTGCACGCGGTGGATCTCCCCGCCAACCGCTTCGATCGCGCGATCGCGAACTCGGCGTTCCGCCCGCCGTCCGAGGAGTTCACCATTTCGCCCGACGCGCCGATCCTCGCCCAGCGCTTCAAGGACATCCAGTTCACCCTCAACCAGCGCCTCGGCAATTTCTACTTCGAGGTGGCCGCCGACCTGAACCGGGCGAACTCGTTCATCAACGGCGAGCAGAACCGGAGCAGCAACGACACCTACATCGACATCAACCGCGTCCGTCCCGACGGCTCGGCCAACCCGAATTTCCTCCAGCCCTACGGCGACGGCCAGCTCATGCGCGGCTTCCGCACCTTCGATTACAACAACGTCCGCGGCGCCGCGGCCTACGTGCTGGAGACGCGGTTCGGCGATTTCGCGTTCAACACCCTCGGTGGCATCAACGAGGGCAAGGACACCTCGGACTATCGCTACCTGAGCGTGGCACAGGGCAACGACCACCGCCTCTGGGGCTTTCTCTCGACGCCCGCCACGCAGAACGTCCGCATCCGCCGCTATTGGAACCAGACGAGCCGCCCGATTCCCGATCCGGCGCTCGGCACCATCGCCTACGTCGATCCCAACACGCGCACCTCGACGACGATGCAGCCGGTCTGGGCCGTGGACATCTCGCGACGCGACACTGAGGCGATCAACACCTCCGACTTCAAGTACCTCCTCGGCTCGCTCAACGCGAAGTTCTTCAAGAACCGCTTGGTGGTGCTCGGGGCCTTGCGTTACGACTCCTACAATTTCCGGACGCGGCAGCAGATCGACAAGGGCGACTATCCGCTCAACTGGGACGGCATCTCGCGCATCCTCCGCCCCTCGGCCCCGGCCGACTACTCGTCGCTCACCTACCGCCAGCGCGACGCCGCCGGCAATCCCGTCGGCCCGGCGCTCGAAGCCGCCATCCGGCCGCGCATCGCGCCCAATGGCGACCGCGACCCGCTCTATGCCAACGATCGGTTTAAGGATGATTTCAACCCCCCGCCCGTGAAGGGCAGCCAGATCACACGCTCGATGGGCTCGGTGGTGCACCTGACCAACTGGATCAATCCCTCGTTCAACTTCTCGGAGACCTTCAATCCTCCGGGCGGAATCGTCCGCATCGACGGCCGCCAGCTAGAGCCGACCGTGGCGACCGGCCGCGACTACGGTCTGCGCATGGAACTCTTTGAGCACCGGCTGAACGTCAATTTCACCTACTACCAGACCAAGGAGATCACCCGGTCGGGCAACGGTTTCGAGGTCGAGGTGGTGTACAACCCCACGAAGGCGTTTCGCCTCACCGGCAGCGTGAGCTTCCCGAAAGTCTACGAGTCGAACCTCTATCCCGATGTGAGCGCCTACATCGACAAGAACATGGCGCTCTTCAAGCAGATCGCGAACGACGCCGGCGTGCTCGTCGACGCCAACAATGTCGCGTCCGTAAACACCGCCATCCCCGTCAACCAGCGCTCGCCCGACGCGACCAATGCCGCCAACGCGTACAACAACATCGTCGCCTTCCGGCAGAACGTCATCGACGGCAAGCGCCTGGCGCAGGACCAGCCGGTGGTAAACATCTTCGCCGACTACACGTTTCAGCGCACGAAACTGAAAGGCCTGCGCG
>JAPLTR010000010.1 GCA_026398065.1 Verrucomicrobiota bacterium
GGCATTGTCGCGGACGGGACCGGCGGATTCTACGTCGCCGATGCGCTCAACAACACGATCCGGCGGATCACGTCGGCGGGCGTCGTGTCCACCGTTGCAGGGGGGAATATCAACGAAATCACCAATCTGCCCGAGCGCGGCTATGCGGACGGCGCGGGACGGACGGCACTGTTTTCGACCGGATATGTGGTCACGGCCGGCCCGGACGGTCCGGTGCTCGTGTCCAATTTCGGCGCCTTGACGATGGCGCTCGACAGTTCCCGCAATCTCTACGTCGCGGACACATTGAACCAGGTGATCCGCAAAATCACCCCGGAGGGTGTGGTCACGACCCTTGCGGGTGCGGCCGGGACGTCGGGCAGCGTCGACGGCACGGGCGCCGCCGCCCAGTTTTCCTCCCCCTACGGTGTCGCAGTCGACAGTTCGGGCAACGTCTTTGTTGCCGATGCCGGCAACAACACCATCCGCAAGATCACCCCGGCGGGGGTGGTGACCACTTTGGCGGGCCGCGATGGCTCCAACGCCGGTTACGCCGACGGTGTCGGAGGCAACGCGCGCTTCAACAACCCGAGCGGCATCGCGACCGACAGCGCGGGCAATCTCTACGTCTCAGACACCAACAACCACATCATCCGCAAGATCGTCGCGGCCTCGGGCGCGGTCACGACGGTGGCGGGGTCGGCCACCAACAAGGGCAGTTCCGATGGGATCGCGACCGCGGCCCGTTTCAGCGGTCCGACCGGCCTGGCCGTCGACAGTTCGGGGAACCTCTATGTCGCCGACACCGGCAATGCCACGATCCGCAAGGTGGCTGCCGGGGGAGTGGTGAGCACCATCGCCTGAGTCGCGGGTACGTCGGGCACGGCGGACGGGACGGGCAACGTGGTGCGCTTCACGTCGCCCTACGGGGTCGCGGTGGACGCCTCAGGCAATGTTTTCGTTGCCGACAGTGGCAATCACGCGATCCGCAAGGGGTCGTGGCGACGAGCACGCCAGCGCCGACCTACCAGTGGCGCAAGAATGGCGTCGCCATCGCTGGTGCGACCAACGCGAGCTACTCGATCGCCACCGCCCTGTTTTCCGACGAGGCCGGTTTCACCGTCGTGGTCACCAACGGCCTTGTCTCGGTCACCAGCACCACGGCCTCCGTGCAGGTCTATTCCGCCACGACGCCGATCCCGGCCGTCATCTTCGTGACCCAACCCGTCGAGCAAACGGTGGCCGCGGGCCAGAGCGTGTCCTTCGCCGTCGATGTGGCGGGTTCTGCGAACCCCTCTTTTCAGTGGCAAAAGAACGAGGTGGACATCGCCGGGGCGACGGGCGCCAGCTATACGATTTCTTCCGCGGTGGCTGCTGACGCCGGCCAGTACCGCGTCGTGGTGAGTGGCGGCGGAGAGACGGTCAATTCCGTGACCGTGCCCCTGACCGTCACGGGCGCGGTCGTCCCGCCACCCCCGCCGCCGTCCACCGGCCGTATCATCAACCTTTCGATTCTGAGTTCTGTAGCCGGGGCCGGAGACAGTTTCACGATGGGTTACGTGGTCGGTGGCAATGCCACCACCGGCGCCAAGCCGCTGGTGATCCGTGCGGCCGGTCCCTCCCTGGGCGCCTTCGGTGTCCCGGGCACGCTGGCGGACCCGATGTTCGACCTCTTTGCCGGTTCGGTGAAGAACGGCGGGAACGACAACTGGGGCGGCTCCGCACAACTGACCGCCGCGCTCTCCGCCGTCGGCGCCTTCGCCTTCACCGGGCCGAACTCGCTGGATGCGGCCGCCACCGCGAACGTCATTTCGCGCGACAATTCCGTCGTGGTGGCCTCCGCCAACAACGGCTCCGGCACCGTGCTGGCGGAGATCTACGACGCCACGCCCAGTGACGCGTTTGCCGCGACGACCCCGCGCCTGATCAACGTCTCGGTGCGCAAGCATCTCGGCACGGGCCTGACCGCGGGCTTCGTCTTGGGTGGGTCCGCTTCCACCAAGGTGTTGATCCGGGCGGTGGGCCCGACGCTGGGGGTGTTCGGAGTCCCGGGCGTGGTGGCGGACCCGCAGCTCACGCTCTTCAATGACAAGTCGGTGAAGATCGGCGAAAACGACAATTGGGGCGGCACGGCGGCACTGTCGGCAGCCTTCACCGCGGTCGGTGCGTTCGCCTTGCCGACGGATTCGAAGGACGCGGCCCTGCTCGTCACGCTGCCCCCCGGCCTGTACTCGGTGCAGGCCACCGGCACGGGCACCACAACCGGCGTGGCGCTGGTCGAGGTGTATGAAGTCCCCTGAGTCTGGCGGTTTTGGCTGATGAGATGGCGGCCGCCGCGTAATACTTCGCTCCCATTGCGGCGGCCCGAAGATTTGCGATGGCGGCCAAACCGAGGTAGTCGTAACTTCTGCTCGTGTTAAGCCGACTAGCCAGCGACAAAATCCCGCAACCATTGACGCGGGAATTTGTCGTGTCGGATGGTCGGTCGGAAGTCGTCCATGTCTCAACTTGATCCAAAACTGAAGGATTTGCTGGTGCGCGAGGCGCACCTGAAGTTGAGCCGTGAGCAGTTGCGGCCGGTCTGGGTCGAAAAGGAGGCGGAATTGCGCGCGGTCCAGACCTCGAAGCCCACCTTTCTGCCGATCATGGGCCGGCGTTCGAAAGAGGCCTATCTGGCGCGGCTGGCGGCCGCGCAGGAGACGGTCACCATCCTCCGCAACGGTCTCGATGTGATCGAGCGGTGCGAGCCGCACATCAAGAAGATGATCGAGGAGGAGATCGAGAATGTGCTGCGCAACCAGTGCGAGGAATACGTGCAGGCCCTCGCGGCCCGGCGGCAGAAGGAGGACTGGGTCCGCTGCCTCGACCGGTTCGCGACGAAGATCTACGAGTTCACCCGCTCGCTCGGCAACGTGCGCAACATCGCGTGCTCGGGCTACGCGCGCGACACGAAAGTGTATTCGCAGGGCGCGGTGCAGGGGTTCATGCTCGCCATCACCGCGGCGCAGAAGGTCGAGGAGGAGATCAAGTTTGCGAACCGGATCTCGACGGAGCAGGCCCGTCTGCTGAACGAAAACGGCTTCGACACCCGCCCGCTGCCCCGGCTGCAGGAGACGGCTTATGCGGTGTGGGTCTCAAAGATCAGTTCGCTCGCCCTCGCTGAGGCGCAGGTGCAGTTCGACCTACTGATCGAGCAGACGAAGAAGCTCTACGAAACCGGCATCCCCGAACTGCGGGCCCAGGCCGACAACGTCGACGTGATGCAGGGGAACGAGATTCACAATTTCCTGCTGGCCGCCTGGGAGCAGTTCCGCGCGGAGGTCGCCCCGGAGATTTTCTCCGGCGATACGGAGAAAAATGTCGCCGAGACGGAGCGGATGCTCGTGTCGGCCGCGCGTAACAGCGTGCTGGGCCGCCTTGAGAAGCTCCCGCAGGCCGAGGGTTAAAGGCGCCGCGTGTAGAGGTTGCCCTCGGCGTCGCGGAAGACGATCTCCTCGTTTTCGATCGCCTGGAGGACCAGACCTTCGACGACGGTGTCGCCGGGCTCGTAAACTTTTCCGCCCACGCTGAGGCGCTGGCTGCCGCCGCCGGCGGCCGCAGTGATCGGGAGCAGCCGCACCTTTTCCTTAAATTCGGGAGACGGGGTTTTGCCCTCGGGCACGGCCATCGCGGGATCGGCCTTGGGTTTCGCCGGCGTCACCGGTCCGGCGGGCGCAGCCGCGGCCGTGGCCGGGGCAGCCGGAGCAGGCTTGATGAAAGTGCCGTCGGATTTTAGCAGGAGCCAGGCGGACACGCCGACGACCGCCAAAATGACGGT
>JAPLTR010000031.1 GCA_026398065.1 Verrucomicrobiota bacterium
CCTCGGCCGCCTTCTCTGCGGCCTGGCTCCCTGGCTTGAACTCGGCGCGGACGCCACGCCTGAGGGCGCAGAGCGCGGCCGGATCGCCGCCCTCGCCCGCGCCGCCATCGACGCCGGCACCGACCCAAAATCGCCCGACTTCCTGAATTTCTCCAAGGGCCGCCAGCCGCTCGTCGACGCCGCGTTTCTCGCGCAGGCCATGCTCCGCGCCCCGAACGAACTCTGGAAGAAGCTCGACGCCCGCGTGCAGCAGAACGTCATCGCCGCCCTCAAGTCCTCCCGTCCCATCCAGGCTGGCGAAAACAACTGGAAGCTCTTCGCCACGACGGTCGAGGTGTTCCTCCACGTCGCCGGCACCGGGCGCGACGACGCCCGCCTGTTCGAGGGCATCCGCAAGCACGCGGACTGGTATATGGGCGACGGTATGTATGGCGACGGTCCGGAGTTTCACTGGGACTACTACAACGCCTTCGTCATCCAGCCCATGCTCTACGAGGCCTTGGAGGTCGTCGGCGACGAGGCCCCCGAGTGGAAGACGTTCCGCGGAAAAGTCCGGGAGCGCCTGACGCGATTTGCCGCCATCGAGGAGCGTCTCATCACGCCCGACGGCACGTATCCGGTCATTGGACGCTCGATCGCGTCACCTTCGATGCCGCCGGCTGGCTTCGCATCGGCGTCTCGGGCTCCCAGCCCGGTCTTGGCGAGACCTACATTTCCACCGGCAGTCTCTACCTCTGCAGCGCCGCGTTCCTCCCGCTCGGCCTGCCGGCCAGCGACCCGTTCTGGAGCGCACCCGCCGCCAAGACCACGTGGCAAAAAATCTGGTCCGGCGAAAACCTCCCCGCCGATCACGCCATCAAGAGTCCGAAGTGATCGCGCGTTTCCGCGCGAGGCTCACGGCTTGACCGTCACCTTCTTGATCACCGGCGGGGTCAGGGGCGCGCTCATCCCACCGTCCATCCCCATCTTCACCGGCGTTTCCGCGAGTGCATCCACGACCTCCAGACCTTTCGTGACGCGGCCGAAGATCACATAGGCCGGCGGCAGCGGGTAGTTGGCGTGCATGATGAAAAACTGGCTCCCGTTCGTATTCGGGCCGGCGTTGGCCATCGCAAGGACACCGCGCTGGTAGCCCGCCTTGTAGAGCGCCGAATCCGGCTGGATCTCATCGGCGAATTTCCCGCCCCAAGCGCTCTCGCCCCCGCGGCCCGTGCCCTCGGGATCGCCGCCCTGCAGCATGAAGCCCTTCACGATGCGGTGGAAGGTGACGCCGTTGTAGTAGCCATGCTCCGCGAGCAACCGGAAATTCTCCACGGCCTTCGGCGCATCCTTGGGAAAAAACTCGATCTCGATCGCCCCCTTGTCCGTCTCCAGCACCGCGTGCTGCCCGCCCGAGCTCTTGGCGTCGGCGGAGAGCTTGGGGCCGCCTTTGCCCGAGCGGCCGCAGCCCGCCGCGAGCAGCAGCGCGCAGGCTGCCAGCAGGGGCAGCGACCAACCGAGGGAAAATCTCCCGAAAAAAGCACCGCGTGGAAGAATCATCCCCCACTTCCACCCACCGGATTCCCGGAGTCAAGCGGCCCTGACCTGAGCGAATTTCACTCCTTGGGCGGGTTCGCACCCACCGGGTCCAACTCGAAGTCTCCATCGAAAAACTTCGGCGACCAGGCGGGACCGGCCGGCCGCACCGTCGCGCCCTCGCGCCACATGCTGTCGACCAGCACGGTCTGCGGAATGGCCGGAATGCCGCGCTCGTTGCGCCGCAACTGACCGAGCACGAGATCGACCGCCGCCGCCCCGACCGCCGTGGCATTCTGATCCACCGCGGCAAATCCCTGCAGCTCCTCGTCCCAGTCGAGCAGCACGAGGCCGAGGTCGCGAGGGCTCTGCACGTCCTGTTGCGCGAGCCAGTCTCGGGCCGGCCGCACGGCCCCGATGAGCGCATCCGGCCGGTGGCGCTTGAACCACGCCATGAATTTCGCCTGCGTCCACTCGGCGGGCATCTCGACCGGCACCCGTTCCGACGCCTTCAGTCCGTGCTGAAACGTCAGGAAGGTGGACAGCATGATGTAATCCGTCATCCGGTGATAGCGTTCGCGCAGCACGAGGCCGATGCGGCGGTAACCGAGCTGGGTGAGTTCCCGCAGCGCGAGCGACACCGCATGGCGCTGGTTCGGCACCGCGCGATTGAGGCGCGGGACTTTCACCGACTCGCCGAGCAGGGCCACGGAAAAGTGTTTCCAGTCAAACAGTCCCTCCGCACTTCGTCCCGGGACCGGTGCGAGAACCACTCCGCTGATGCCGCGCGCCCGCAGGATCTGCGTGAGCCGCCGGCCCTTCAGCCCCGGCTCCAGCGCCCAAAACTCGTCCACCCCGTGTCCCATCTGCTTCGCCCGCCCGACCACGCCTTCGTGAAATCCCCGCAACGTCGGGTGGCCCCGCCACCAGTCCGCCGTTTCGTAGGAAGTGATGTAGGCGAGCGTGCCGAGGTGCTGAAACCCGCGACCCGCCCGCGCCTCCGAGAAAACCTGCCCCACCAGCGGATTGGTCACGTAACCGCGCCGCCGCGCGAGGGCCTGGATGCGTTTCCGCACCGCCTCCGAGATCATCGGGTGGTCGTGCAGCGCCCGCGACGCTGTCGACACCGAGACCCCCGCCAGTGTCGCGAGCGCACGCAGGGAGAGGCGGGAATTTTTCTTACTGCTCATTAAAGGTGCGCGTCGCCACGGTAAGTGGAGCAAATGCTGCGGGGATTCTGGGGCAACCCCGAATCCGTCCCGCCCTTCCACACGTCTCTCCCTTTCCATGCGTTCGCTCCCCTGCCTCACCCTCAGCCTCCTCGCCACCGCGCTCCTTGCCTCCGCCGCCGAAACCTTTCCCAAGCCCTCGCCGGAGAAACAGTTCGCCGACGTCAAAGTCTTTGACGCCCAGGGTCGCCCGTGGCGTTCCGCCATCGAGGACTGGGCGGGGGCCAAACAGCGCGTCGCCACCGATCCGGCGTGGACCGCCTGGTTGAAGGGCGAGCGCGCCAGCGTCGACGCGTGGATGGCCCGGCACCGCGACCGCGTCGAGTGGGTCGCCGGCTGGTCCCACGACGGCGTGAGCCCCAAGGATGGCTCCGCCCTCCGCTGGGAAGACAAGATTCCCGGCGAGGAGGTACAGTTCTTCTCGACCCCCACCGAGCCGCAGATCGAGATCACACCCAAGCTCAAGGCGTGGTGGGTCGTGGAGTTCCGCGGCAAACACGTCGAGACGATGGTCCGCGCCGCCCGCCTCTGGCGCCTCACCGGCGACGAACGCTACGCGACGTGGGCCATGGGCCAGATGGATTTCTACGCCGACAACTATCTCAAATGGGAGGCGCCCCAGCCCAAACAGGGCGCGCGCCTTTTCTGGCAGACGCTGACCGAAGGCTCGAACCTCGTGAAGTTCACCGAAATGGTGCGGCTGCTCGGCGACCGGGTGCCGGCGGCGCAGCGCCAGCGCTGGCGCACGACCTTCTTCGATCCCGAGGTCAAGGTGCTGAACGCGAACTTCCAAACGATCCACAACATCGCGACCTGGCAGCGCTGTGCGGTCGCCCAGGTCGCGCTCCTCTTCGGCGACGAGGCGCTGTGGCGCGAGGCCCTCAACGGCAAATTCGGCCTGCGCGCCCAGATGGCCCAGGGGATCACCAGCGACTATCTCTGGTATGAGCAGTCGCTCGGTTACAACACCTTCGTCGTCTCCGCCGTCAACACCCTCTTCACCGCCGCCGGCCTCTACGGCCGCGCCGCCGAGCTCGCCGCCGAGATGTGCACCGCCGAGAACCTGATGATCTCCACCCTCTATCTTCGTTTCCCTAACGGTCAGCTGCCCAATCCGGCCGACTCCAAGGGCATCCCGACGGCCCCCAACGCCGCCACCTACGCCGCCAACTATCGCGTGTTCCCCACCACGCTCGGCCTCGCCGAGGCCGCCGGCCGGCGCGACTGGGAGACCCTGCTCGACCCGCCGCCCGCCCCGCCCCGCGCCTTTGCCCTGCCCGCAGTGACCAGCCGGAGTTTCGAGACCTCACGCATGGCCCTGCTCAAGTCCGGACCCTGGCAGGTGTTTCTCCACTACGGCCAGCTCACCCGGTCCCACTCGCAGTCCGAGGCACTCAACTACTCCGCCTTCTTCGGCTCCACCGACATCACCCACGATTCCGGCGTCGTCGGCTACGGTTCCCCGCTCTACAAGGGCTACTATCAGCGCGGCCTCAACCACAACGTCCCGCTGGTCAACGGCGAGGGCCAGGAGCCGATCGATGCCGGCAAGCTCCTCGCCTTCTCGCCTTCCTCGGTTTCGGCCGCGCAGCCATTTGCAGGGCAAGGTGAAACTGCCGGACTCCTTTGCCGCCGACCCGGCCTTTGCGACCAACCGGCCCGAGTCCTTCAAATACTGGCGCGACGCCCGCTCCGCCACCTATCGCGACCGCGCCGAATTCGACGTCGCCTATGGCGACACCACGATGCACGTCACCATCGCCTCAACCGGCGACTTCCGGATCTGGCACGCCTCCTCGCCCGACCTCCCGCCGAAACGGCGCGACAGCTTTTATCTGGAGAAGACCGCCCCGGACACGAGCGCGACCTTCACGACGACGTTCGCCCCCGTGAAGTAGCCGGCCCGATGAACGACGCGCGGACGCGCCGTTCATCCGCATCTGCGGCGTCAGCCCTCCGCGCGCTGCTTCGCGTCCGCCTCGATGAGTTTGTTCAGCGCGGCGAGCGTTGCGCGCACGCGGTCCTTGACCCCGGCGAGTTCGGTGGCCTTCGCGACCTTCTCGCTGGCGAAGAGGTAAAACTTCATCTTCGGCTCCGTGCCGCTGCCGCGGGCGGCAAAGGAATAGCCGTTCGACAGCGTCACCAGGTAGAGGTCCTGCGCGGGAATGAGTTCGTGGTCCGCATCGTAGATCTTCTCGCGGCCGAAATCCTGGAAGAGCGTGACCGTCACGTCGCCAAAGGCCTTGGGCGGATTCGCGCGGTAGCTCTCGAGGATGCGCTTGATCTTCGCGTTGCCGCTCGCGCCCTCGTAATAGATGTTGATCACGCCCTCGAGGTAAAAGCCGTACTTGAGGAAGATCTCGTCGAGGTACTCCGGCACGGTAAGGCCGCGCGATTTCACCCACGCGCAGACCTCGGCAAACATCAGACAGGCGGAGTTGCCGTCCTTGTCGCGCAGGTAGTCGTTGGGCAGGTAGCCGTAGCTCTCCTCCGTGCCGAACGCGTAAAACGTGCTGTGCTGCTGGAGCAGTTTCGCGCGCTGCTCGAAGGGCGTGCCCTCGTAGTCGAAGCCGGGCCCCATTGCCTTCACCAGTTTCGCCTCATAGCCGCCGATCTTGGCCGCGATCCACTTGAAGCCGGTCAGGGTCTTGATGACTTTTACGCCGTGGCCGCGGCCGATGGCATCCTGCAGCTGGGTCGTGACGAAGGTGTTGATGATCGCCACGCGGTCGCTGCCGGCGGCGGGGATCCAGCCCAGCTCCTTGTACTTCGCGAGCCGGTAGTCGGCCAGCAGCGCGCCGATCTGGTTGCCGGTGAGCAGGTCCATCTTGCCCGAGCGGTTGCGCACCGCGACGCCCATGCGATCGGCGTCCGGGTCGGTCGCAAGGACCACGTCGGCCCCGATCCGATCCGCCAGCGCCACGGCCCGCGCCAGCGCTTCGGCGTTTTCCGGATTCGGCGATTTCACCGTCGGGAAACGCGCGTCAAACTCGAACTGCTCGGGCACCGGCGTGACATTGCAGCCGGCGTGGATCAGCAGCGGGACGGAGTGCACCGCGCCGGTGCCATGGATGTTGGTGAAGACCACCTTGAGCTGCGTCTTGCGGAAGACGCTCGGGTCGATCGCGGCCTTGGCGGCGACCGCCAGGTAGGCGTCGTCCGCGTCGCGGCCGAGCGTGGTGACGCCGGCGAGGCTGATGTTGAGATACCCGCTGAGTTCGCCGAGCGGCACGGCATTGACCTCGGCCACGATGCCCTTGTCGTGCGGGGGCACGACCTGCGCGCCGTCGTCGAAGTACGCCTTGAATCCGTTGTCATGGGGTGGATTGTGGCTCGCCGTGATGACGACGCCGGTGTTCGCCTTGAGCATCCGCACCGCGAAGCTGAGCTGCGGCGTCGGACGCGGCCCGTCGAAGATGAACGCCTCGCCGCCCAGCCGCGCCCAGGTCGAGGCCGCGAGTTCGCAGAAGTGGCGCGAGAAATGCCGCACGTCATACGCGATCACGAGCTTCGCCTTCGCCCGGTTGCCCTGGCCGTCCATGTAACGGCGCGTGTACCGGTAAAGCCCGACGACGGCCCGGATCAGCGTGAAATCGTTGAGGACATTGCTGCCGATCGCCGCGTGCTCCGGCGAGCCGGCCGCGCTCAGCGTCCCCGTCTCGGACGGCACGGTGACCACCCCGATGGTGCGGCCGCGCATGCCGCCGGTGCCGAACTCGAGGAAGCGGTAGAAGCGGTCGTTGAGCTCCCCCCAGGCCTGCTGGGCGACAAGTTCGTCGATGCTCGCCAGCGCCCACGCGGGCAGGTTGGCGGAAAGGAAGGCGGCGAGATTCTCCGCGGTGCTGGCCATGAGCTGGCCCGCTTTGGCGGCGGCGTTGATCCGGTCGAGGGTGGTCATGGAGAGGGAGTTTTAGGAAAGGTACAGTCCGTCGGTGACGGCGGGTTTGGCGGCCAGCCGGCGCCACGCGTCGGCAAACGAGTCCTCGTCGTATCCGAACTGCGGCGACACCTCGACCGCGGCCCCCGGCAGCCCGGTCGCGTCGGTGGTGACGGTCGCGCCGTTGGCCCGCAGCCAGCGGGCAAACTGCCGGAGCTGGTCGTCGCGGCAGGTCTCGGGCGAATCCAGGCCGTCCGCATTCTTCACCGGCGAGAAATCGTCCGCCCGCAACGCCTCGATGATAACGGGGTTCTTCGCAAAGGGCAGCGCGTCGAAGACAAACATCTCGAACTTCACGCCGTTCGCCTTCTCCGGCTTCACCGCCGCGCCGGACGCGTCGACCGTGGGGATCTTCTTGTCCGCCCGGTGAAACGGCAGCGCCGTCCCCTCGGCGCCGGACGCCATCCGGCGGATGAACTCCCGGTCCAGCAGGTGGATTGCCACGCTGCCGGCCACATAGCGCAACTGGCCGTTCGCATCCGTCTCGCGCTGCATCGCCATCGGCAGGTCGGAGTACTCGACGACGACGGACTTGCCGCCCTGGGTGCAAAAATGCCCGACCTTTTCCTCGGCGTAGGCTTTCGGCACCATCTTGCTGCTCATCTCGGAGCCCCGCATCAGGTGCCAGCCGATGAACGACGGATCGATGCAGCGCACGAGCGGATTATCGACCTGGAAGTAGCTGAGCGTGTC
>JAPLTR010000113.1 GCA_026398065.1 Verrucomicrobiota bacterium
ACCTGTCCGCCGCGGTGGCTGCTCTCGTGGCGTGGAAGCCGCCGATCCGGCTCAACGAGACAACGCGCGCCTACTTCACGCGCATGGCGCAGATGACGCAGGGCGAGGAAGCCGCCCGCTACCGCGTCGTCCTCGATCCGTCGTCGAAGGCGGCGCAGGACGCGGTCGACTATTTCGCGAAGAACCAGGCCCGTCTGGCGTCGATGCTCCGCAGTTCGCTGTCGCCGACGATCATCCAGGGCGGCTATCGCGTGAACGTCATTCCGTCCGAGGCGAAGGCCACCATCGATGTGCGCCTGCTGCCGGGGGAGAACGAAGCCGAGTTTCTCGCGGCGGTGCGGACGGTCATCAATGACGGGGCGGTGAAGGTGGACTGGGCCGCTCGCGACGTGCGTCCGCCCGCGCCCGCCGCGCGGCTGGACACGGAGGCGTTGAGTTCTCTCCAGACCGCTGTGGCGCAGAACTACGACACGGTGTTGCTCCCGACCATGAGCACCGGCGCGACCGACATGGCCTTCCTCCGTGCCAAGGGCGTGCAATGCTTCGGCATCGGCCCGATGATCGACATGGAGGACGGCCCGAAAGGCTTCGGCGCCCACAGCGACCAGGAGCGCATCTCGGAGGAGGCCCTCTACAAGTTCGTTCGCTTCAACTGGGACGCCGTCGTCGACCTCGCCGCCAGGCGGCTGTAGGTTTTTTTTTTCTCGGCGCTGTGGAACCGCGAAAATTCACCTGGTCGCCCGGCCTGCGCTCCGCGTCGGACTGGCGGGCGCTGATTTTTCTGGCGGCGCAGACCGTCCTCCTGGCCGGCCTCTGGACCGGACGGTTTCGCCACTGGCTCGCCTGGTACGCGGTCGCCTGGCTCGCCGTGTGCGCGGCCAATGTGAAACACAATCACATGCACCGGCGCACCTTTGGCGCCGCGTGGGCCAACCTCCTCCTCGACCACTGGCTCGGTCTGCTTACCGGCACCACCGCCACCTCGATCATTACCGAGCACAACCGCCGCCACCACGGGCACAGCAATTCCGAGGACGATTTCGTCCGCGCCTCGCTGGTCGGCTTCCGCTCGCAGTGGCTCAACGTCCTGTGCTTCTTTCCCCGCGCCTGGTACGAGCTCTACGTACGAAAGCCGCTCGATTTCCCGCTCTGGTGGCGGACGAACCGTACGCTCTTCTGGCGGGGCCTCGCCGAGCAGGGCACGCTCTGGGGCACGTTCACGGTCCTGCTCGTCCTCGATTGGCGGGCCAGCCTGCTGTATGTCGCCCTCCCGTGGCTGCACGGCCAGTGGTGGCTGGTGACCTTCAATCTCCTCCACCATCAGGCGCTCGACCAGGACGACCCGTGGCAGAACAGCCGCAACCTCGTCAACCACTGGACCAACTGGCTCTTTTTCAATGTCGGCTACCACACGGCGCACCACCTGCGGCCGTCCCTGCATTGGAGCGAGCTGCCGCGCTTCCACGCCGAGCAGGTCGCGCCGCGCATCGATCCCCGCCTCGTCTCCGACAACCTCTGGTATTTCTACCGCGACTGGTTTTCGCGCCGCAGCGTCCCGGATTCTATCTCCCCCCGTGAAACCGCCTGATCCCGACGTGTGGGAACGCCGGTTCATCCCCGACCGCCTCACCCCGCTTCCCTTCACCCCGGTCTGGGCGGAGCTCCGGCCCGCCGAGCGGCTCCGCTACAACCAGCTCCATGGGCTGTACGGGCTCGAGCAGATCATTTTCTTCGAACAGGAACTCATCGTCCCGCTGCTGCGCCGCCTGCAGCCGCTCGTCCGCGACGCCGACCTGCGCCGCTCCCTCGATGTTTTCATCGCCGAGGAGCAGGCGCATTCGGCGGGGTTTCACGCCCTGCTCCGGATGCTTCGTCCCGCGTGGTATGCCCACGGCTGGCGTCATTTCGTCCACCCCGGTCCGGTGGCCGGCGCCATCCTCTCCGCCATGATCCGGCGTCCCCGGCAGTTTCCTTTTCTGCTCTGGCTCGTGCAACTGCTCGAGGAGCGCACGATGTTTGCGAGCCGCCTCTTTCTGGCGGACGAAAGCGCCTTTCCCGCCGCGATCGTCGCCGCCCAACGCCAGCACCTCGCCGACGAGGCGGACCATGTCCGGTGGGACGCCGCGCTCATCGGCCAACTCTGGCACGATGCCCCCCCGTGGGTGCGCCGGCTCAACGACCGCCTCTTCAGCTGGACGCTCGGCGAATTCATCGCCGTGCCGCGCCGCGCCGCGTTGCGCGTGGTCGATGAGCTGGCCGCCGATCTGCCCGGCCTGTCCGTGCCCCCCGCCCGGCTCAAGGCGGCCCTGCGCACCCTCGCCGGGCGCGCGGACTTCCGTCAGTCGGTCTTCGGCCGCGACTCCGTGCCCCGCACGTGGAAACAAGCCTCGACGGCGCCCGATCTCCGCTGTGTCGTCAGCCGCTGGCTCGCCCATGAACACTCTCCCTGACTCCCCCGGCGCACCGCGGCCCTGGGCCATTCCGGCGACCCTCAACCTGATCATCGCGGCGGCCCAGTTGCTCGCGCTGCCCGCCCTCCTGGTCGTCGCGGGCCGGGTGCCGTTCTGGCCCTGGGTGCCGCTGCTCGCCCTCGCCTACGCGCTCGTGATGAACTCCGCCTAC
>JAPLTR010000690.1 GCA_026398065.1 Verrucomicrobiota bacterium
ATATCCGCCGCGCACTCGTCGTGGATGACAAGGTCATAGCCGTCCGCGTAGTGCGCATTCGTGTGCAGCGGGAGCGACGGGCGGGTGGTCTTGTCGGCCGTGTGCATCTGATCGACGACCACATTGGCCCGGCTCTCGAGGCCCTGCTTGAGCAGGTCCTTTTGCGCGGCGTAGTCGTGGCAGCAGCCGCCGGTGACGAGGAGAATCTTGAGCGGTTTGGGCGCGGAGGCCGCGAGGGCGAGGCCGGGCAGGGCGAGTGCGGCGACCAGGGCAAGCAGACGGAGCGAGGGGGTGATCATGGGGATAAGAAGGTCTCCGCCCATCGCAGCCCCGGACGGGCGCGCACGCCAGCGAAAATCGCGGGCTTTCGCCCGACGTCACTTGAACTCGTCGAACACCGCGAGCTGCGGCCACCGCGCCGCCGGCGTGTTCGGCTGCGGGGCGCCGGGCGTGCTGCGGCCGTTGACGACCTGCTCGCGCAACAAACGGCCCAGGCGGCGGACGACCTCGGGGTTTTCCGCGAGGACATTGGTTTTCTCCGCCGGGTCCTTCTCAAGATCGAAGAGCTGGAAGCGTGGCATCCCGGTGGTGTCGTCCTTGCCGGGTCGCGGAAAACTCCAGCCGCCGGAGTCGGCGCAGAGTTCGAGTTTCCACTTGCCCTGCCGGATGCCGAACGAGCCATTGATCGAGTGCAGCACGAGCGTCTCGCGCGGCGCCGCGACCGTCCGCCCCGCGAGCAGCGGGAGAAAGCTCACGCTGTCCTCCGCGGCGGTGTCGGGGAGCTTGGCCCCCAGCACGTCGGCGCAGGTCGCCATGAAATCGCCGAGGCACACAAATCCGTCGCTGCTCTTCCCCGCCGTGACCCGGCCGGGCCAGCGCACGATCAGCGGGATGTGGTGGCCGCCATCGTAGATGTCGGCCTTGGCCCCGCGGCGCGCGGCGCTCGGGTCGTGCGCGTGGGCATTGAGAAACGGATAGTCGGCCTCGGGCGAGCAGCCGTTGTCGCTCGTGAAGATGACGAGCGTGTTGTCCGCCACGCCGTTCTTCTCCAGCGCCGCGAGCACCTCGCCGACCGCGGCGTCGGTCTGCATCACGAAATCGGCGTAGTCGTTGAGCCCGCTCTTGCCGCGCCACTCCGGCGTCGGCGCGAGCGGCGTGTGCGGGGAGTTGAGCGGCAGATAGAGGAAGAACGGCCTGCCTTCCCGCGCCGCCGCCGCGCGCCGGCCGATCACGTCGATCGCGCGCTGGGTAAACGCCGGCAGCACATCGACCACGTCGAAGCCCTCCGCCGTCGGCCCGACGCGCGTCTGCTTGCCCGCCGCCGCACTGCCCACCCACGGAAACGACTGCTCCTTGGTCGGCACCACGGTCACGCGGTCGTTTTCCAAAAACGTGTACGGCGGCATGTCGAGCGACGCGCTGATGCCGAAAAATTCATCGAACCCCAGCGTCACCGGCCCGCGCCCGAAGGGCTTCGTGAAATCCAGGTCGCGTCCGAGGTTCTCGTTCTCGGCCTTGGTGGCCTTTGCCTTCGCTTTGGTCGCGGCTTTCTCGTCGCCGGCCACGCGCGCCTCGCCCGGTGGGCGCTTCGCCCATTCGAGGCCGAGGTGCCATTTTCCGACCATCGCCGTCGCATAGCCCTGCGACCGCAGAAACTCCGCGACCGTCAGCCGCCCCTCCTCGATCAGCCGCGGGCTGAATCCGCCCAGCACGCTCGATTTCAACGCCGACCGCCACGCGTACCGCCCCGTGAGGATGCTGTACCGCGACGGCGTGCAGACCGCCGACGAGGAGTGCGCCTCGGTGAACACCATGCCGCCCGCGGCGAGCCGGTCGAGCTGCGGGGTAGCGATCTTCCCCTGCGGGTTGAGGCACTTCACGTCGCCGTAGCCGAGGTCGTCCGCGAGGATGAACACGATGTTCGGCGCCCGGGTCGGCGAGGGCGCGGAGGCGGCGAAGCCCGCGACGGCGAGAGCGGAAAACAACAGGGCGGAGCGAAGGCCAGCGAGGGGGTGTTTCATGACGCAGGGTACGCGAAGAAGGCGGACACCCTGCCGGCGCGCGAGGTCCAGCGCAAGCCGCACCCTGACGCATGCCCCGGCGCCGGTCAGGGGCGGTGGTTCCAGCCACGCCGAACCCGGCTTATGACCCATTGCGTGCAAAAATAGTGGAATGGAGTGAACTGACGGAATGGAGGGATTTCCTCCGGGCCGAGGAAAGTGTATAATGGGAGAAATGACCGCCACCCGTCTGTTCCCGCTCCCGGAGCCCCTCTCCGGGAGGGCGCCCGTCTGTCCGCGTGATTCGCGGCCGGCTGCGCGGAGCGCGGGATTTCCAGCAAAGCGCCAAGGAAGCCATCGGACCGAAGGAAAGCGGTCCGACCGGTCCTCCCCATGGTTCAACAGCGATTCGAGTCCGGACGTTCCGTTCGCCCGAGCCACCCGAGCCCAGCCCTTCGCCTCATCAAGGCCCATCAACCCAAATCAAGGCATTTCAAGGGAAATCAAGGCTGATCAAGGCAAATCAAGCCGCATCAAACCCTCCCGGAGCGATCCCCGCCCCTCCCCTTTCCCTCCCAAGCGGAGGCGGCGGGTCCGGTTTCAAGGGGAATCAAGGCATTTCAAGGTAAGTCCGACTTCCTCCCAAGCACTCCACAAAACCCATTGAACCGCGCTCGCGGCGAATCCAGCGTCCGAGCCGAGCGTCTTTCCCCCGCGCCCACCCCATGAAACTCCGCCTGTCGCGTCTCACCGTCCTTGCGCTTGCCCTCCTCTCGTTTGCCGCCTCCCCGGCCCGCGCGGCCGGAGCTGCCCGCGCGCCCAACATCGTGTTCTTCCTGATCGACGACTGGGGATGGACCGACGCGGCCTGTTTCGGCAGCAAGCTCTACGAGACCCCGAATATCGACCGTCTCGCGAGCCAGGGCATGAAGTTCACCGATGCCTACGCCGCGTGCACCGTTTGCTCCCCCACCCGCGCGGCCACCATGACGGGCAAGTATCCCGCCCGCCTTCACATTACCGACTGGATCGCCGGCCACAACCGCCCGTTCGCCAAGCTCAAGATCCCGGCGTGGACCCTCCAACTGCCCTTGGAGGAAACGACCATCGCCGAGGCCCTCAAGGCGCGCGGCTACACCACGGGCCTCTTCGGCAAATGGCACCTCGGCGGCGAAGCGTTTTATCCCGAGCACCAGGGCTTTGACGTCAATGTCGGCGGCTGCGACCGCGGCCAGCCCGGCGCCTATTTCCCGCCCTACGGCATCGTGAACATCAAAGACGAACGCCCCGGCGAGTTCCTCAGCGACCGCCTGACCCGTGACGCGATCTCGTTCATTGAGGCGAACCGGGAAAAACCGTTCTTCCTGTATTTCCCGCACTACGCCGTGCACACCCCGCTCGCCGGCAAACCCGAGGTCATCGAGAAATACCGCAAGAAGCTGGAGGGCGGCACCTACAACCAGACGAATCCCATCTACGCCGCGCTCGTCGAGAGCATCGACGACAGCGTGGGCGCGGTGATGAAGCGCCTCGCCGAGCTCAAGCTCGACGACAACACGATCATCATCCTCACCGGCGACAACGGCGGCCTCAGCGGCACCGTCAACGCCCAGGGCTGGCGCCCCGGCCCGACGCGCAACGACCCGCTCCGCCTCGGCAAGGGCTCGGCGTACGAGGGCGGCGTCCGCGTCCCGCTCGTCGTGAAATGGCCGGGCGTCACCGCCGCCGGCAGCGTGTGCGCCACGCCGGTGACCAGCGTGGACTATTTCCCGACCCTCCTCGAAGACGCCACCGCCGCCCCGGCCAAGGGCATCGATGGCGAATCGATCGTCCCCCTCCTGAAAGGCGGCGACCGCCTCTCGCGCGATGCGATCTACTGGCACTACCCGCACTATCATCCCGGCAGCGCCACACCCTACAGCGCCATCCGCGCGGGCGACTGGAAGCTCATCCACTTCTTTGAAGACGACCATGTTGAGCTCTACAACCTGAAGACCGACCTCGGCGAAAAAGCCGACGTCGCCGCCACCAACCCGAAGCTCGTCGCCGATCTTCGTACCCGGCTCAACGCCTGGCGCACGAGCGTGGGCGCGCAACTCCCCACGCCAAATCCCGCCTACGATCCCGCCAAAGAATTTGCCGGCGAGGGCAACGAAGGCAAGGCCGGCGGGAAGAAGGCGAAGAAGAAATGAGCCGCCCACAATCTACCCTCTATGTTTCCGACGGCCCCAGCCGTGGCACGGTCAACCTGACCGTGCCGGATCACCCGCACACGCTCAATCAGCACGGTCAGGTTGACCGTGCTACGCGTGTGCGCATTCGTAGCGCCGAATCTTCACCGCTCAGCCCACCCGTGTATCTCGCCGTTCAACGTCGCCCACGATTTTGCTTTCTCCGCGCCCCGCGAGGCGGTTCTGTGGGCGCGATGTCCCTGCGGAACTTCGCCGCCGTCGGCGCCCTAGCCTTCGTCGCCACCGCCTCCTTGTCAGCCGCGCCCGTCGACTACGTGCGCGAGGTGAAACCCATCCTCAGTCAGTACTGCTACCGTTGCCACGGCTCGTCGCAGCAAAAGTCCGGCATGCGCGCCGACACCGCAGCCTTCCTGCTCCAGGGCGGCGACAGCGGCCCCTCGCTCGTCGCGGGCAAATCCGCCGAGAGTCTGATCGTTAAGACCATCCTCGGCACGCACGACGACATCTCGCGGATGCCGTACAAAAAACCGGCCCTCTCCGACGCGCAGATCGCGCTGATCAGCGCGTGGATCGACCAGGGTGCGGTCGCCCCGGCCAACGAGGAGCCCGAGAAAAACGTCCACTGGGCCTTCCTCGCCCCCGTGCGCGTCGATCCCCCGAAGGTCAAACGCGCCGACTGGTCTCGCAACCCCGTCGATGCCTTGGTCCTCGCCCGCCTCGACAAGGAGAAGATCGCGCCCTCGCCCGAGGCCGACCGCACCACGCTCCTCCGCCGCGTCAGCCTCGATCTCATCGGCCTGCCGCCGACGCCCGCCGAGGTCGATGCGTTCGTCAACGACCAGTCTCCCGACGCCTACGAGCGCGTCGTCACGCGCCTCCTCGCCTCGCCCCACTACGGCGAGCGCTGGGCGCGCACCTGGCTCGATGTCGCGCGCTACGCCGACTCCAACGGCTACTCCATCGATGCCCCGCGCCAGATCTGGAAATACCGCGACTGGGTCGTCTCCGCCCTCAACCGCGACCTGCCCTACGACCAGTTCGTCATCGAGCAACTGGGCGGTGACCTTTTGCCCGACGCCACCGTCGACCAAAAGGTGGCCACCGGTTTCAACCGCAACACGCAGATCAACCAGGAGGGCGGCATCGACCCCGAGCAGTTCCGCATCGAGTCGGTGATGGACCGCGTGAGCACCTTCGGCACCGCGTTTCTCGGGCTCACCGTCGGCTGCGCGCAGTGCCACGACCACAAGTTCGACCCGATCAAGCAGCGCGAGTACTACCAGCTCTTCGCGATCTTCAACAACTCGGTCAACGACGGCCACGGCAAGAACGTCCCCGGCGGCACCCTCACCTTCCGCAGCGAGCATCCCGCCGACGAGGCCGCGCTGGCCGAACTCGACGCGATGGGCGCCGACCTGGAGAAATACCTCGATGAACACAGCGGCCCCGCGATGGCCTGGTTTGGCGGGCTCGACCAGATCGCCAAGAACAAGCTCGGCGCCACCGCGCGCGAGGCGATCGGCCTCACCTGGGTCGATCTCTCGCTCGCACAAAAGCGCGCCGTCTATGCGAACTTCCCGCAGGCCGAGGCCGAGTTCCGCACGCGCAATCAGAAGCTCACCATGGCGGAGCGCCGCGCGCCCAAGCGCGTGACCACGCTCGTCATGTCCGAGCTGAAGGCACCGCGCCCGAGCACGATCTTTATCAAGGGCGACTTCACCCGCCCCGGCGACCCCGTGCAGCCGGGCACGCCCGCGATCCTCCCGCCCGTGGGCGTGGAGAAACCCAACCGCCTCGACCTCGCCCGCTGGCTCTTCCAGCCCGAGCACCCGCTCACCTCGCGCGTGATGGTCAACCGCATCTGGCAGCAGTACTTCGGCCACGGCCTCGTCGAGACGGAAAACGACTTCGGCACGCAGGGCACGCCGCCCTCGCATCCCGAGCTGCTCGACTTCCTCGCCACCGAGTTCACCGCGCAGAAATGGAGCATGAAGGCGCTGCACCGCCTCATCGTCACCTCCGCCACCTACCGCCAGTCCTCGCGCGCCCGGCCCGACCTCCACGTGGTCGACCCCGTCAACAAGTACCTCGCTCACCAGTCCCGCCTGCGCCTCGACGCCGAGCTCGTGCGCGACGCGAGCCTCACCGCCAGCGGCCTCCTCGTCGAGACCGTCGGCGGCCCGCCCGTGTATCCGCCGCAGCCTGACGGCGTGATGAACCTCGGCCAGGTGAAGCGCGCCTGGAACGCCAGCACCGGCCCCGACCGCTACCGCCGCGGCCTCTACACCTTCTACTGGCGCGCGACCCCCCACCCCGCGGTCGCGGTCTTCGACGCCGCCGACGGCTTCAGCGCCTGCACGCGCCGCCTCCGCTCCAACACACCGCTCCAGGCCCTCACCCTCCTCAACGACCAGCAGTTCTACGAGTTCGCCGGCGCCCTCGCCGACCGCATCCTCCGCGACGGCGGCCCGGACGACGCCGCGCGCCTCGACTACGGCTTCCGCCTCTGCGTCTCGCGCCGCCCCCACGCCAAAGAGCGCGACCGCCTCCTCGCCCTCCTCGCGCAAGTCCGCGCCGGCACGCCCACCGACCCGGCCGCCACCGACAAGGAAGCGTGGACGACCGTCGCCCGCGTCCTCCTCAACCTCGACGAAACGATCACGCGCGAATGAGCACCGCGGTCTTCATATCGTCCGCGGCTCTCCTCGTTGGAGGCGTTTTGTGCTACTCAACTATTCGAGAGAAATCCTGTTTCCGCATGTCGACCACAGAAGCGGCGGAGATCTTTGCGCAAAAGACCGTCGGGAGGTCTTTTGACGCCTTCCGCGCCACGTTCGGCCGATACCCCACCACCGAAGAAGGTTTTGCGGCTTTGATTCGTGCCCCGAAAAAATTGGAGACGAAGTGGAAGGGCCCATACCTCGAAGGCGGGAAGATCCCCTTTGATCCTTGGGGTCGGGAGTATCGCTATCGCGCCACCTACAACCATGGCATCGGCTACGAGGTCTGGAGCCTCGGCCCCGACGGCGTGCTCAGCGCCGACGACATCGGCAATTGGTCAAACTAGCAAACGTCCGCAAACTTTCCGTATCGCCCGTCCCATGACGCCCTTTTCCCCGATCTCCCCCGCCGACCACTTCACCCACGTCACGCGCCGGCACTTTCTCAGCCGTTGCACGATGGGCCTCGGCGGCATCGCGCTCGCCTCGATGTTCGGCCGGCAGCAGCTCTTCGGGGCCGACGGCGAGCCGGTCGGCCTGCCCAATCCCATGGCGCCGCGCGCACCGATGTTCGCTCCGCGCGCGAAGAACGTCATCTTCCTCTTCATGGCCGGCGGCCCGAGCCAGCTCGAGCTCTTCGATTACAAGCCGCGCCTCATCGAACTCAACGGCCAGCCCATCCCGCAGTCGCTGATCGAGGGCAAGCGTTTCGCGTTCATGGACTCCAGCCACGGCGTGAAGCTCCTCGGCACCCGCCGCGAGTTCAAGCAGCACGGGAAGAGCGGGGCGTGGGTCTCGGACCTGTTCCCCCACACCGCCGGCATCGTGGACGACATCACGCTCGTCAAATCCTGCGCGGCCGAGCTCTTCAATCACGCGCCCGCGAAGCTCTTCATGAACACCGGCTCCGGTCAGTTCGGCCGGCCGAGCATGGGCTCGTGGGTCACCTACGGGCTCGGCAGCGAGTCGCAGGAGCTGCCCGGCTTCGTCGTGTTGCAGTCGGGTCCGCGCGGCCCGCGCGGCGGCGGCGTCAACTGGGGCAGCGGTTTCCTGCCGACGACGTTTCAGGGCGTCCCGCTCCGCGGCAGCGGCGACCCGATCCTCAATCTCACCAACCCCGCCGGCGTCACCGCCGGCCGCCAGCGCCAGGCGCTCGACGCGATCCGCGACCTCAACCTCTCGCGCGCCGTCGAGACCGGCGATCCCGAGATCGCCACCCGCATCGCCTCCTACGAAATGGCGAGCCGCATGCAGGCCAGCGCCCCCGAACTCATCGACCTGAGCAAGGAGAGCGAGGCGACGATGAAGCTCTACGGCATCGAGAAGGACACCCCGTCCTTCGCACGCAACTGCCTCCTCGCCCGCCGGCTCGTCGAGCGCGGCACGCGGTTCGTGCAGTTGTATCACACGAACTGGGACAGCCACGGCGGCCCCGGCGAAAACCTCCAGAGCGATTTCGAGAAGCGCTGCCACGAAGTGGACCAAGGCCAGGCCGCCCTCGTGCAGGACCTCAAGGAGCGGGGCCTGCTCAAGGACACCCTCGTGGTCTGGGGCGGCGAATTCGGCCGCACCCCGATGGGCGAAAACCGCGACACCACCGGCCGCAACCACCACATCGACGCCTTTACCATGTGGTTCGCCGGCGGCGGCACCAAGCCCGGCATCACCGTCGGTGAGACCGACGAACTCGGCTTCAATTCCGTCTCCGACCGCGCGCACGTCCACGACATCCACGCAACGATGCTCCACCTCCTCGGCATCGACCACACGAAGCTCACCTTCCGCTTCCAAGGCCGCGACTTCCGCCTCACGGACGTCCACGGCAAACTGATCACGAAGATGCTGGCGTGACCCCCTCTATCTCGATCACGCACCAAAAACCGAGCTTCGTCACAGAGTTCACAGAGCAAATGAGAAGAGAGGTCACTGAGCCGAACCCATCATCGTAGCTCTGTGGTCTCTGTGTCTCCTCCGTGAGCTCTGTGACTAAAAACTCCCACCCATCATGACCCCTCCCGCCACTGCCGAGCCCCCCGCGCCCGCCGCGAAGAAGAACTACATGATCAGCCAGCTCGACGAGGTGCCGCCGGTGCGGTGCCCGTGCGGGTGGGCGAGCCGGAGCTTTGCCACACCCGACAACAACGTCGCCACCGTCCATGTCGTCGACATCCAGCTCGATGCCCGCGTGCACTATCACAAGAAGATGACCGAGATCTACACGGTGCTCGAGGTGCAGGGCGAGGGCTTCATCGAACTCGACGGCGAGCGCTTCCCCGTCAAACCCCTCACCTCGATCTTCATCAAGCCCGGCTGCCGCCACCGCGCCATCGGGCGCATGAAGATCCTCAACGTCCCCATTCCCGCCTTCGATCCCCACGACGAGTGGTTTGACTGAGGCCGGCGACGACGGCTTGTCTTCGGTATCCGATCAGTTACCAACGAACAGACCGCCTTCCCCGATCCCGGGTAAAAATTCCGATTCCCAATTCCGCGCGCGCCGTTTGACTGGAGAACCCGCTCTCCCCCGCGCAAGTCTCCCCTCATGAACCGACGCACTTTCCTCCGTTCCACCGCCGCGCTCGCCGCGCTTGCTCCCCTCGCCTCGGGCGCCGTCGCGCAGCCCGCTTCTGGCACGCCCTCCGCGGCGCCGGCCAAATCGAAGCGCACGAATCCGAAGGGGTTCATGTATCAGATGCTGAACAGCGAGACGGCGAAGAAGCTCAGCACGCTCGAAAAATTTCAGCTCCTCCGCAACGCGGGCTTCGATGGCGTCGAACCTCCGAGCGCGATGAGCCAGGCGGAGGTCCTCGCCGCGCGCGACGCTACCGGCCTGAAGATCCCGAGCGTCTGCATTTCTACGCACTGGGCGAAACCGCTCTCCGATCCCAATCCCACCGCACGTGAGGTCGGCCTCGAAGGCCTCAAGCAGGGCCTCCGCGACGCCAAGGCCTATGGCGCCAGCTCCGTGCTTCTCGTGCCCGCCGTCGTCAACAAGCAGGTCAGCTACGCCGAGGCCTACGCCCGCTCCATCGCAGAGATCAAGAAGGCCGTGCCGCTCGCCGAGGAACTCGGTGTCGCCATCGCCATTGAGAACGTCTGGAACTGGTTTCTCCTCAGCCCGCGCGAGGCAGCCGACTACGTGGACTCGTTCAAGAGCCCGTTCGTGAAATGGCATTTTGACGTGGGCAATGTCGTCAGCACCGGCTGGCCGGAACAGTGGATCCAGACCCTCGGCCCGCGCATCGCCAAGGTCCACGTGAAGGAGTACAGCCGGAAACTCCGCGACTCGAAGGGCCTCCGCGAGGGTTTCAAAGTGGACCTGCTCGCCGGCGACAGCGACTGGCCCGCCGTGATGCCCGCGCTCGACGCGGTCGGCTACAAGGGCTGGCTCATCGCCGAGCAGTGGCGCGCCGAAGGCCTCACCGACCAGGCCTACCTCGAACAACTCTCC
The DNA here is from genome assembly GCA_026398065.1 of Verrucomicrobiota bacterium. Classification (GTDB taxonomy): domain Bacteria; phylum Verrucomicrobiota; class Verrucomicrobiia; order Opitutales; family Opitutaceae; genus GAS368. Next base: position 10,364 of record JAPLTR010000690.1, read on the forward strand.
GCGAAACTCGACGCGATCCTTGCCGTCTAAACGCCCACCCCGCCTCTCCCCTTTCCCATGAATCCGAACACTCCCCCGCCTGCGCCCACGCCCTCCGTCCCCCGTCGCGATTTCCTGAAGACGTCCGCGACACTCGCCGCCGGCGCCACGCTCGCCCCGCGTTTCCTCACCGCCGCCGAGCGCACCCGCTCCATCGGCGCCAACGACCGCATCCGCATCGCCCAGATCGGCTGTGGCAGCCGCGGCCAGGGCGCCCATCTCGAGAAGGGCATCCTACCGCACAAGGCCACGCAGAACTTCGAGGTCGTCGCCATCGCCGACCCGTGGAAGCGCTCCCGCGACAGCATCAACGGCGTCATCACGGAAGCCTTTGGCCGCCCGGCCAAGGAGTACCAGTCCTACAAGGACCTGCTCGCGGCCGATGGCTTCGACGCCGTGATGATCGCGTCGCCCGACTTCCACCACACCACGCATCTCGAGGCCGTCGCCAAGGCCCGCAAGCACATCTACGTCGAGAAACCGCTCGCCACCGAATTCGACAAGCTCCTCCGCTCCTATGACGCCGCCAAGGCCGCGCAGGCCGCCGGCAGCATCATCCAGGTCGGAACGCAGCTCCGCAGCTTCCCCGGCATCGTGGGCGCCCGTCAGCTCGTGAAGGACGGCACCATCGGCAAAATCACCCGCATCGACGAGACGCGCAACGGCGAGAAGCCCTACTGGTACCAGTACGCCGACCGCGGAGCCAACGAGGCCGACGTCAACTGGAAGGAATTCCTCGGCGACCGAAAGATGCGGCCCTTCGACGGCCGCCTGATTTCCGCGTGGTACGGCTACTATGAGTTCTGCCAGGGCCCGGTGCCGCAGTGGGGCGCGCACTTCCTCGACCTCATGCACTACGTCACCGGCTGCGGCATGCCCGAATCCTGCGTGTGCCTCGGCGGAGTCACGTATTGGAAGGACGAATACAAATTTACCACGCCCGACAACGTGACCGCCACCTGGATGTATCCGGAGGGATTCATGGTCACGAGCTCGAACAACTTCGGCAACAGCGCCGGCAGCTCGCGCAAATTCTACGGCGACAAGGGCACGCTCGCGGTCGACAACTGGAACGCCCCCACCTACAGCGCCGAGGGCGGCCCCAAGCGCGACGGCAAGATCCGCGGCAAACAGAACGTCACGCCGATCGAGCACCCCGACCACTTCCTCAACTGGCTCCAGTGCATGCGCAGCGGCGAGACACCCAACGCCTCCATCGACGCCGGCTACCAGCACGCCGTCGCCGTCCTCATGGCCGTGATTTCCTACGACACCGGCAAGAAGACGACCTACGACGCCAAGAAGCGCCAGATCCTCACCGCGTAAGCGGCCTCGTTCCTCTTCCCTCCCCCACGGCTACGGCGATTCGATCTCGCCGTAGCCGTGTTTGTTTGGGTGCATGGCGCGCCCTTCCCCCAACCCCGCCCCGCGTGAGCCCCCCCTCACTCTCCGTCCCCGATCCCACCGTCCGCCCCACGCGCGTCCGCCACGGCGTCGTCGCCCTCGCGATCGGGCTGGCCATGGTCACGTACCTCGACCGCGCGTGCATCGGCACGCTCGCCCCGTACATCATGGCCGATCTCTCGCTCTCCAAGGGGCAGATGAGCACGGTGTTCAGCGCGTTCGCGTTCGCCTACGCGCTCTTCGAAATCCCCACCGCGTGGTGGGCGGACCGGCAGGGCACCCGCCGTGTGCTGACGCGCATCGTGCTGTGGTGGTCGGCCTTCACCATGGCCACCGCCGCCGCCGCGGGTGTCGCATCGATGGTCATCATTCGTTTCCTCTTCGGCCTGGGCGAGGCGGGCGCTTGGCCCTGCGTGGCGCGGACCTTCTCGCATTGGGTGCCGCTTTCACAACGTGGGCGCGTGCAAGGCATCTTCTTTAGCGGCGCGCACCTCGCGGGTGGGCTGACCCCGATGGTGGCGCTGGCCCTCAACAGCCACTTCGGCTGGCGCGCAGTCTTCATCATCTTCGGCACCCTCGGCCTCGTCTGGGCCTTCGTGTGGCACCGGTGGTTTCGGGACGAACCCGCCCAGCACCCATCAGCCAACGCCGCGGAGGTGGCCCTCATCGCCGAGGGTCGTATTCGCGCGCCTTCCTCCCACGAGGGCTGGACTTACTGGCGTCGGCTCTTCGCCCACCGCAACACCCTGCCGCTCTGCCTCTCCTACATCCCGAACAGTTGCGCCTTCTATTTCTGCATCACCTGGCTGCCAACTTACCTGAAGGAAAAGCATCAGTTCGAGAATCTCTCGCTCGGTTTCTTCTCCGGCCTGCCACTGATCTTCGCTGTCACCGGCGATCTCTTCGGCGGGGCGGCCACCGATTGGGCGACCCGGCGCTTCGGCCTGCGCCTCGGGCGCGCCGGTGTGAGCGGCCTCGGCAATCTCCTCGCCGGCCTCGCGATGATCGCGGCCACCTTTGTCCACAATCCCTACGCCGCGATCGGCCTGATCTCGCTCTCGGTCGCCGCCACCATGTTCACGCTCGGGGCGACGTGGGGCACCTGCCTCGACATCGGCGGGGCCCATGTCGGCGTGGTCAGCGCCGCGATGAACACCTCCGGCCAAATCGGCACGATCTTCGGTCCACCTCTCGTCACCTGGCTGCTCGCGAGCACGGGCGATTGGAACACGGCCATCCTCGTCATCGGGGGACTCTTCCTCGCGGGCGCCACCTGCTGGCTCGTGATCGACCCGCGGGACCGGGTGTTTGAGTGACGAACCACACCGAGCATATTGATGTCGTCGGCCGGCCGGTTCCTGCTACGCTGCCGAAGCCCAACTCCGAGCGTCATGAAAATCCTCATCATCGAAGACGAGCCGCCGATTCGGCAGACGCTGCAGTATCTCCTCGAACTCAATGGTCACACCGTTCTCGCTGCGGCGGACGGTCCCGAAGGGATCGCCCTCGTTGCCCAGCAACCGGAACTGATCTTCTGCGACGTCGGTCTGCCCGGCATGGACGGCTACCAGGTGATCGCCGCCCTCCGGGAACTTCCCGCGGGGCGCGACCTCCCGTTTATTTTTCTGACCGCCCGCGCCGACCGCGACGACCAGCGGCGGGGCATGGCGCTCGGCGCCGACGACTACATCACCAAGCCGTTTACCGAGCGCGATATCGTCGACGCCATTGCGGCCCGCATCCGGCGGCAGCAGCCATTGCGTGAGCGCGTCGAACAGCTCCTCGCCCAGCACCGTTCCGAGGTCGGCGCCGACTGGTCACACGAACTGCTGACCCCCCTGAACGGCGTCCTTGGCGGCCTTGAACTGATCGAGGCCGACGGCATCCAACCGGGAGAACTCAAGGAACTTCTCCGCCTGGTCCGCGCCAGCGCCGAGCGGCAACTGTCGCTCTCCCGGAAGATCGCCCTCTACTTCGAACTCGAACGCACCAAGGTCTCCCCCTCCGAGCGGACCTATCACTGCGATGCGGCGGCGGTGACCGACTCCGCCGCGTTCCTCGCCGCCGAGGAGAAGGGACGCACGGCCGATCTCACCGTTCGCTGCGATCCCGGTTTGGTGGCGCTCGCCGAAACGCACCTCTTCGGAGCGGTCACGGAGATTGCCCGCAATGCCTTCTTCTTCTCGCAACCGGGGCAGACCGTGACGGTTGTCGGCACGCATCGTGGATCACGCTACCAGATCGAGGTCACCGATCAGGGCCCGGGCATGACGGCGAAACAACGCGCCAACGTGGCGGCCTTCGCCCAGTTCGACCGCGACAAGCACCGCCAACAGGGCCTGGGACTCGGGCTCGGGATCGCCCGCACTGCCGCCACCATCGTCGGTGGAACGCTCAGGCTGGATTCCGGCCCGGGAGAGCGTGGACTGCGGGTGACGCTCGATCTCCCGGTCACCTGAGGCCGGCTGACGTTTCCGTCAGAAGCGGATGTGGGAAATACCCACCTTGTTGGGGAAATCTCCCAAGGCACTGAGCTGGCGCGTCGGCGGGTCGTAAACCATGATGCCGGTATCCGTCGCGAAAATCACATACGCGTCCTCCGCTCCGTCGCCCGGCAGATCGCCCCACGCCTGCTGGCGCCGGCACGTCAGCACACCGATCGGCATCGCCAGAGTGATATCGCTCTGGCGCAGCGCGGCGAGCGAGGTCGCGACGCTGAGCAACCGGGCGAAGACTGTGCCATCGTAACCTCGCGTGCGCGCCTGCAAGACATCGTAGTCGACCGCTCGACAGGCGGACTCCAGCCACGCCGCGAGCACGCCAAGCGATTCCCCGCGCAACAGCGCGTACTCAGCGTCGAGCGTCTCAAAGTTGCCCGACCCGTGGACTCCCCCGCGATGCAGTTCACGGAGCAGCCGCATGGCGCTGAACTCCTTTGGCGCCCCTCCGTCGCGCACAAGCGACGGCAGCGGAAACGCCGGCAACTGCAGGCTGCCCGGAGCGGTGGCGCCAAAGGTGGAGCAGGCGACAAACAAACTGAGCATCAGCCGTTTCATCCCTTAGAAATAGACCTCCTCGATCGTGTGCCGATTCGGATAATCCCGCAGTGCGACCATCGTCCCGTCTTGTGGCTCGATGATGAACAGCCCCTTGCTCGTACCAACGATCACCACCGCGTGTCCGCCGCCCGCCGGGACACCGGCGAAACCGAACCGGTAAAATACCGTGGCCCACCCGATGCAGATCGACCCCCGGGTCTCGCCCGCCTTCAGTGCGAGCAGGTCGGCGAAGGCTACAAAACACCCTGCGTAGTTGTCACAATCCCAGAGCTGGTCGACGAAGCGGATTTTCAGCGGCCGCTCCGCCTTGTGGAACCAGCCCTTGAATTCGACCAGTTGCGCATGCTCGGGGCGCAGGAGCTTTGACCGGAGGAAATTTACATGCGGCGGAGTGTCGGTCACCTTCGCAAACTCCGCCGCGAGATCATCGATCGTCCATACGGTCGCAGTATGGGCCGGGTCCCAAGGCGGCGGGGGCGGGAGTGTGATCAGTGCTTCACGGGCGAGGGCGGCAAAGTCAGGCTTGATGCGTCCGACCCCGGAGTTGCCCTCTGCCGAGACCATCGTCGCCGCCAGGACAAACGCCGCCCCGGTCACAAACCACCGGACGGACCCGGGCCATCGACGGTGGCGCGCTGGGAGGGGGCAGGGGTGGGTCGGTTTCACGAACAATGCGGGATCGAATTTCCCCTAAAAACGGGAGCGAAGCCGCGATGGGGCAATGCTTATCTCACGCACTGCGCATAACCCGCGAATATCTCGACTTGCCCGGTGATCGGAGCAATTTTGGCACACAACCACCGCTTCTTCTCCATGCGCGTCCCCTTTCTCCGCAGTCTGCCGGTCCGGCTGGCTGGGCTGATTCTAATCCTAAGCGGCCTAACCCTGTTGGTCTTTACCGAGGTAAACCGCCGGGCGGTGGAGCGGATCCTGATCGAGCAGGCGGAGGTTCAGGCCGCCACATCGACGACCGCCGTCGTCGACGGCCTCGACGCCGTGATCGGCTCCGTCGAACGCCTTGCCCGGTTCCTCGCCCGCGACCTGGAGGGCCGTCCGCTCACCCCCACGGAGGTCGAGACCATCGCGCGCAACGTCCTGCTCGACAGTCCCAACGTCCACGGGTGCAGCATCACTTTCGAATCCAAGGCGCTCAACCCCACCACCGACCGCTTTGGCCTCTACGTCCATCGCTCCACGGGGGTAAACCGCTACGTTGCGCGTGACCTTGGTACACCCGAGCAATCTTACTGGACCCGCGACTGGTACCGCGAGGCCCTTGAACGCGGTCAACCAGTATGGAGCGAACCGTTTTTCGACCGGGGCGGCAGCGATCGGAATGTCGTACGCGTGGCCGTGCCGTTCTTCCGCATGGTCAACAACGAGCGCCAGCCCGTTGGCGTCGTGGCGGCGATCATCGAGCTCGACTGGTTACGCCGATTGGCGAACGCCAACGAGTTTTCCGACACGTGCTACACGATCATCTTTTCCCGCAGCGGACGCCTGATCATCCATCCGAAGCCGACCTACGTCATCGCCGAAACGGTGGAAACCCTGGCGGAGAAGGAGAACACCCCCGAGCTGGCCAGGATTCGCCAGAACGTCCTCGCGAAGCGCCAGGGGTCGATGCGCTATTCGGAGACCTCCCCGGCCCGCCGCGTCCATGTCAACTACAAGCCCACCAAGGTCGCCGGCTGGGGTGTGATCGTCGGTTATGACGAGGAGGATTTTCTGAAGACCCAGCGGGCTTTTCGCGGCATCACCGCAATCTTCGTCGGGTCGCTGCTCGCCATGCTCGCGGGAATCGTGATCTTGATCACGCGTTACGCGCTGCGGCCCCTCGGCCAGCTCGCGATAGCCGCCGACGAAATTGCCAAGCGGAATCTGGACAGCGAGATCGCACCGCCCCGGCGCGACGACGAGGTCGGCCGCCTGACCCAGTCCTTCCGCAGCATGCGGGACGCGCTCAAGGCCCAGCACTTGGAGCGGCGCTGGGCGGGTCAGGCGATCGAGCATCAGCTCCGCTACAACCAGCTCATCATCGATTCGGTGAGCGAACTGGTCTTTGTCCTCACGAAGGCGCTCAACATCTCCCGCGTGAACCCGGCCGTCCTGCGCATGACGGGTTTCACCGAGACAGAACTCATCAAGGCGCCACTCGGCCGCCTCGTCAGCCTGGTCCCTCCGGCGGCGGAGATGTCCGCCCCAACCGCCGAGATCCTGGCCGTCGCCCTGAAGGAGGGACGCAGCCAGCTCGATTTACCGGCCATCCTCACCGATAAAAACGGCCTCACCACTCCTGTGATCCTTACGTTGGTCCCCCTGCGGGACGACAACCGGGTGGTGGGTGGTGTCGCCACGCTGCGCCGCGCTCCGGCCCGCTCCAAAACTCTATGAAAAAGCACATTTTGACGGTCGACGATGAATCGGAGATCCGCGAATTGCTGCGGGAAATCCTTACGGCCTCGGGCTATCGCATCTCCGGCGCAAGCAGCGTGGAGGAGGCGATGCGGCTCGTGCGCAGCGACCCGCCAGACCTGGTCATCACGGACCTGCAACTGGAGGAAAGCGACGGCTTCGAGCTGGTCGAGCAGGTCAAAGCCGTCGCGCCGAAGATCCCCGTGATCATGCTGACCGGCGTCCTCTTCGACCCCGAAGTGATCCGCGGCCCAGTTGGCGAGAAAATTGCCGCCTACGTCGAAAAGACCGCGCCACTCGAGCGCGTGCTGGAGGTCGTCCGGCGCCAGTTGTCCAAGTAAAAGCACAAAAAAGGCGGCGCACCGCCGTCGGTGCGCCGCCTTGAACTCGGGGTTTTAGAATTGGTGCTCGAGCGCCAGATAGGCGACCGGACCGTGGTAGTCCGAATTGCCGCCGGCGGTCTCGTTCTTGCTCTGAAGATAACCGACCTTGGCCGTGCCCACCATCTTAGCGGTGAACTTGTGCTTCAGGCCGACGGTGATGCTGTAGTCGCGCCCACCCGCACCATAGGGGTCGGTCGCCGCCGCCAGCGCGGCATTGTAGTTGTTGGCGCGATAGTACGTGGCCTGGACCTGGGCGTCGGTCTCCTTGTCGACCACGAACGCGGCAATCACGCTGCCGTTCCAATAGTTGTTGTCGGCGTTGTGCAGCACGTCGGCCGCCGTGCCCGTCGTGCGGGGATACGAGGTGCTGGTCTTGTCGAAGACGACGTTGACGTTGCCCTGCAGGTAGAAGCCCTTGTTCGGCACCCAGTCGATCGTCTCGGCGAACTGGTAGCGACGGGAGTCGTTGGAATCGCCCTCGACGTACCCGTCTTCCATGATCGATGCCTTGCCGCGCTGGACGACATAGCGGCTGTTGAGCGAGAGCTGCGGCATCGGCTTGTAAATCGCCGTGAGGCGGGCGCCATAGATGTCGTAGTCGAGCACGTAGTAGCTGCCGAGGCTCGCGCCGTAGCCGTCGAAACGGTTCTCATGGTCCTTGGTGAAGAACTCCGCCCGCACATTGAGCTGGGCGCTCGCCGTCCAGTTGGCGCCGAGCTTCAGGTTGGCATGCTTCTCCTTCACCTTGTCGCTCGCGCCGCCGAGGCTCTGGAGGATCGTCGCGCCCGAGGGGGTGATGCCCGTGTAGACCGTGCGCTCATCCTGCGTAACGCTGCGGTAGTCCCAAGAACCGTAGAGCGAAACATTCTTGATGCCGGTGTAGCGCGCATCGATGGCGGGCGTCCACGGCTTCTCGGTGTTTTTGACCGAATTCGGGGCATCCACGAGGATCTGCGTCACCACGCCGGTGGTCTGGTTGACCAGATTGTTGACGTAGACCGCCTTGTTGTTGCCCGAGTTCTTCAGCTCCTCGGCGCGCACCGCGAAATCGACGCGCAGATCGGTCGTCGGCTTCGTCTCGAGGCCCACATTGCCGGTCCAGACATTCATCTTCAACGCACCCGTGCTGTTGTAGGAGTACGGGGGCCGACCGCCCGAGGTGAAGGCCCCGATGGGTGCGACCGTGCCCGTGAGCGTGGCGACACTGCCGGCGATCAGACGGGAGGCCGTGATATCGTTGGTCGAGTGGTGGTAGTTGCCACCGATGAAGGCCGTGATCTTGTCACTGATCACCGTCTCAACTTTGCCGGCGACCGTGACGCCGTCCTCCTTGAAGCCCTGTTGGTCAAAGCCCTTGTTTTGATTGTTGGCGAGACCGGGGGCGACGAGAATCGCCGGGCTCGACGGAATGGCCGGGAAGGGCTTCAGTTCGCCCGGATAGCGGTCCACGGACCGGGTATCCAGATTATTGATCCGGTTGCCGCTGATGGTGAAAAGGCCCGTGGTCTTGCCGACGGTATGTTTCACCGAAGCCTCCCAGACCTCCTGGCGTTCACCGAGCTGGATGTAAGCGGGGATGATCTTACGGTTCGCGGAGACGGGGTTCAGCGAGGACAGCGAGTAGATGGGCACGCCCGTGAAATCGGTGTCGCCCCAGATGGTCGATGCCTTGCGACCGCCGCGCGTCTCGTTGGTGTAACGGAACGTGAAGACGGGCGCGTTCGGCATCGCGATGGTGGCATTGACAAAGAACTTGCCGCGGTCAACGAAGAGCGCGCGCGGATAGATCGGGAGCCACGCATTGTTCAGGGGGAAGAAGCCGCCTGCGCCGTCATAGAAGGTGCGGAAGCGCTTGTAGCCGGCCTCAAAGGAACCGACCTCGTTTTTGGTCAGGCGGAACTGGCCAAGGTAGTCCTCGGAACCGAGGAGCGCGCGGCCGTCGATTACGAGGCTCGTGTCCTTGGAGAGTTCCTTGGTGACGTTGAGTTCCTCGATACCACCGATGCCGACTTTGGGCACCTGGGTACGGGCCTGGGCGGCGGCCTTGTTATTGTTATAGGAGGCGCCTTGGCCGGACACCTTCACATAGTTTTCTTCCGGAGCCGGGAGAGCGTCGGCCTCCGCAGCGTGCGAGGCGGCGAAGGGCAGGAGGGCGCAGGCCACCAAACCGGCGGAGCGGAGCAATAGGGCAAATTTTGCGTTCATGGCTTAGTTTTGCGGAGGTTAGTAACGCAGGGGTTTGCTGGAGTTGGAGCCGTGGACCGCTTCGTGGCAGCCGGCGCTCCAGCAGGTGCCGTTTTGCAGGCGCGTGCGGTGATCCTCACCACCGGCAAAGAGCGTTCCGTTCTTGTCCGTCGTCTGCAGGTGGCACCGCAGACAGAGGTTCGCGTCGCGCGAGACGAGCATCTTGGAGTTCACCGAGCCGTGCGGATTGTGGCAGGCGACACAGCCTTCCTTCATCGCGTTGTGCGCAAAGATAAAGGGTCCCTTCTGCGCGGTATGGCACTTCATGCAGGTTTCATTGGCGGCTTCGATCGCGGCGCCGGCACCCTTGATGGCCGGGCCTTCGTGCGGATCGTGACAGTCGCCGCAACTCATCTTGCCGTTCATCACCGCGTGGCTGTTCGTCAGGCTGAACTCACCGCGTTTCTCGATGTGACACTCAAAGCAGGCCTCGGAGACTTTCTTGGCATTGATGATCGTCGCCTTCGACCCGCCATCTTTGACGTGGAGGCTGCCGGCTCCGTGACAGGCTTCGCAGCCGGTCGTGCCCAGCTTGGGATCCGCAAACGCGAGCTTCGCGTGCGAGGCCGAGCCGAAATGCTCGACCTTCTCGGCGTGACATTCTTTGCAGGCCTTGTCGCCGACGATGGTGGCGCCGGGAACGTGCGGTACTACGAGGGCAGTGCGGCTTACGGCCACGCACCCGATGAGAAACAGGCCCCAGATGGCGGTGCTGCCAAATATGAGCGTATTTCTGGACAAACGCAGTTTGAGTTTCATGAACAGGGAGGTTGAGGTTTTGCTTGAGCGCACGGGAATCGAGTCCCGGAGGTAAGTAATAGACGGCTACTATGCGCGTTTCTTGACACCTTGGCTCCGCAGCCTTTGGCCGGTGTAGCGCAATATTTGGCTCATGTTACGGTCTGGGAGACCAATCGATGCTTAGCCTTCGGTCCGTAGCCGGGATCTGGAAAAGAACAAGGCGGCGCACCGCCGTCGGTGCGTCGCCTTGAACGAAGGGTTTAAAGTGCGTGCTCGAACGAGAGGTAGGCCACCGGTCCGTGGAAGTTGGTCCGGCCTCCGGTCGTGTCGTTCTTGCTCTCGAAGTAGCCAACCTTGGCATTGGCGACCCACGAGTCGGAGAACTTGCGCTTCACTCCGACGGTGATGCTCGTGTCCTCCACCTGCACACCATAGGGCATGGTGAGGGGAGCGAGGATGGCATTGCCATTCTGAGCGCGATAGAGGTTCGCCTGGATTTCGAGGTTGGTCAGCTTGTCGACCGCGAAGCCCGTAAGCCCGCTGAAGGTCACGTAATTGTTGTCCGAGTTCTGGAGGATGCGGTTGCTGTCAAAGGCGTTCAACGTGGCCGTGGCGGGAGTGAGACCGGCGCGGGGGTAGATCGTGCTGATCACATTGTAGGTGAGGTTGCCGTTCAACTGGACGTAGACATTCTTGTTCGGGTTCCAATCGATCGTCTCGCTGATCATGTAGTTCTTCGAATTGAGCGAGTCGTAGGCCGGGTAGGTCGGCAGGAAGCCGGTCACCTTCATCCGGCCGTGTTGGGACACGAGGCGGGTGGTAAAGCCGAATTGCGGCGTCACCCTGGCCAGCGCAGAGAGCTTGTAGCCCTCGTAGTTGGAATCGAGCAAGTAGTAGTCGCCCACAATGGCGGCGGCGGTGCCGAAGCCGACGGTATTATCCTTATGCCCCTTCTGGAAGACCTCGGCGCGCAGGGTCAGGAAGGCGGACTGCCGCCAGTTGGCGCCGAGCGTGTAGTTGCCGTGATCCTCGGACACGTTGTTGGCCGCCGGTGTGCCAAGCGCGGCGGTGAGGGGATTGTAGGACGACGTATTCGTCTCGACGCCGCTCAGGTCGCGTTTGCTGCCATTGAAGTAGAGGGCGACGTCCTTGATTCCCGTGTAGCGGAGCTCCAGCACCGGAGTGCGCACATTCTGGTGGATCTTGGCCCAGCCGGTGCGAGGAGTACTGGCGACGGTCGTCGCGGGCGTCCCGGATGCTGCGATGACATTGTAGCTGCTCGAACCACGGATGAACTCACTCTGGGCGCGAAGGGCGAGCTTCACGAAGACCGTCTTCGTCGCCTTATAGTCGAGCGCGACATTCCCCGTGTAGTCCTTGACCCGGGTGCCGCCCGAAAGGCCTTGGTAGTTGTCCGTGGCGACCAGGACGGCACCGGTGGCCGTGGGGGTCGTGGTGACCAACGGCCGGCCCCCACCGATCTCGGTGTGAACCAATTCGTAGTTGGCGCCGAAGCGAAGCGTGAGCTTGTCGTTGATGATTGTGTCGGAGGTCGCGTTGAAGCCGCTCGTCTTGGTCTTCTGCGCTTCCGTCTCAGCGATCGCCACTTGGTTGTTCCAATTGGTCGCGGCGACGGCGGCCTTCGCGGCCGGCTGGGCGGCCGTGGCGAGACTGGCGATCGTCCACGGAATAACTTCCCCCGGGAAACGCATGACGTAGCGCGTGTCGCTGTTGTTTGTCTGGTCGCCGAGCAACGTGAACTGCAGCGAGGTCTTGCCAATGGTGTGTTTCACCGTGGCCTCGATCAACTGGTGCCGCTCCCCGACCTGCAGGTAGCTGGGGGTAAACTTGCGGGCCGGGCTGACCGGATTGGGCGCAAGGTTGAAAGCCAGACCGGTCAGGTCGCTGTCGCCCCAGATGGTGGAGTCTTTCCGGCCTGAGCGCAGCTCGTTCGTATAGCGGACTTCAAACACCGGCATGTCCTTCAGGGCGAGCTTGGCCTCGGCCCAAAACTTACTCCGGTCGATGTGGAGGTCCTGGTCGGCCAGCGGCAGCCACTGGCTGTTCAACGGGAAGAACCCACCGACGCCGTCGTAAAAGGTGCGGAAGCGCTTGTAGCCGACGTCCACGGAGCCGACATCGGTCTTGGTGACGTTGAACCGGCCGAGATAGTCCTCGGCACCCGTGAGGGCGCGGCCGTCGATAGTGAGGGCGGTGGTCTTCGAGAGATCCTTGGCAATGTGAAGATCCTCGATGCCGGCGCCACCGTTGGAGTTTTGTTTGGTCCGGGCCTGGAAGGCGGAGGAGTCGCCGCTGATGGAGGGCGCCTGGCCGGAGACCTTGATGTAGCTCTCAAAGAGCGGCATGGCGTCGACCTCGGGCTTGCTGGCTCCGCGGGCGAGGCATCCGGTGCAGATCAGAATCGTGCCAGTCGCGAGACGCGCGGTGCGGGAGAGGGGGAGGAAATTCGCTTTCATGGCGTGCGAGGGAGAAGGGGGTTAGTTACGGAAGTGGAAGCTCGCGTTGGAACCGTGCGGCTGCTCGTGGCAACCGGCGCTCCAGCACGTGCCCTGCATGAGGCGGCTGTTGTGATTCTCCGAGGTGTGGCGAATGGCGTTCGCGTTGATCTGACCGGAAGAGCCGGGGTCGCCGGCCTCAAGGTGGCACCGGAGACAGAGGTTGGCGTCGCGGGCAACGAGCATCTTCGCGTTGATTGTGCCGTGGGGGTTGTGGCAGGCGACACAGCCCTCGCGCATGGCGCCGTGTTCGTAAACGAACGGGCCCTTTTGCTGGGTGTGGCACTTCGTGCACGTCGCGTTCATGCCTTCGAGATCGGCTCCGGTGCCGGCAATGGCATTGCCCTTGTGCACTTCGTGGCAGTCGCTGCAGCCCATCTTGCCGTTCATTACCTGATGGCTGTTCGGCAGGGAAAACTGGGCGCGCTTGTCGAGATGGCACTGGAAGCACGTTTCCGGAGATTTCCGCGGATTGACGATCGTGCCCTTGCTGCCGCCGGCGGCGGCGTGGATGCTGCCCGGGCCGTGACAGGCTTCGCACCCGGTGTCGCCGACCTTCGGGTCGGCCAGCGCCAGGCGGGCGTGACTGGCGGACTCAAAGTGCGCCGTCTGGTCCTCGTGACACTGCACACACTCCTTGGTCCCGATGAATTCGGCGCCCGCGACCTTCGGCGGCGCGAGCATGGTTCGATTGACGCTCACACATCCGATGAGAATGAGGCCCCAGATGGCAGTGCCTCCGAAGATAAGGGTATTTTTAGTCCAACGCGGGCGTGTGATCATGGCTGAAACTGGTTGAGGTCGGGGGAGGGCAGGTAAGGAACCGGTCTCCGGTTCTTGAAGTTCAGTATGACTGACTATCGGTACAGCGACTGCGCATGCCTTGCGGAGCTACGCGCAATTCTTGCCATACCCCTCCGACCAACCACTCACGGGACGCGTCGCAGCGTCGTCCGCGCTCGCCACGGGCTGATTTCATAGGTAAGACGCCACGAAACAGGGATGCAAAATCCGCGTTTGGCCGCGGACTTCCGCAAGATTTGCGGGACCGCGGATCAACTGGCGCCGAGCGACTGCGCATTTTTAGCCGGACGCGATCGAAGTCCGCGAACGCTTGGGCGCGCACTTGCCGTCTAACGCTCCAACGCCGGGTCGGGGCGCACCCTACCGCCACCGGGACAAAGTTCCGTGACCCAGAACTCCACGGTCATATCCGGTCAAGAAGTGACCACCGTTGGCCAGCCCATGCGCAGCACGGGGGACCGGATAAGGCTACACTGCCACAAACGAAAACCCCCATGTCTCACCCCGGGACGATTTCGTGTCAGTGGTATCCGCGCCGCCTCGTCCGGCCAATCCGCCGATGGCGGTGGCTCCTGCTGGGCCTCGTCGCCCACGCCTTCGCGGCGGAGCCGCCGAAGCCGGCCGAGACCAAGCCCGCGCCGAACTCGGACGAATCGTGCATCGAGTGCCACTGCGACGAAACGCTCACGATGAAGAAGGGCGGCAAGAAACTGTCGCTCTTTGTCGACGGCAAGAGCCACGCCAAGTCCGCCCACAAATCCCTCGCGTGCATCGACTGCCACGAGAAGTTCGATGGCGACAGCTCGCCCCACGTGAAACCGATGGTCGCGGTCGACTGCGTTTCGTGCCACGACACCACGGCGAAAAAACACGCCTTCCATCGCCGGATCGCGCTGAGCCCCCTGCCCACGGGCGAGGACACCGCCTGCATCACCTGTCACGGCAAACACGACACCCTCGCGGTGAAGAACGCCGCCTTCGCCTTCAAGGGCGTCGCGCAGGTCGAGTCGTGCGGCCGGTGCCACGAGGCCGCCCGCGATCATTTCACCGCGTCCGCCCACGGCCGCGCACTCAAGACCAAGGAGGCCAACGCCCCCGACTGCCTCACCTGCCACCGCCAGCCCGTCGTCGCCATCGCGCCCACGAAGATCACGCTCGCGCAGAAGATCGCTCAGACCAAGCAGTGTGAATCCTGCCACGTCGGCAAGGACAGCGTCGCCGGGCAGGCGCTGCGCGGCGTAAAATTCGTGAGCTCCTTCGACCGGAGCGTCCACGGCGCCGCGCTGCTCGGCGGCAAGGTCGAGGCGGCCAACTGCGTCGACTGCCACGGCGCGCACGAGATGAACCGCGC
>JAPLTR010000875.1 GCA_026398065.1 Verrucomicrobiota bacterium
CACTACGACCTGCGTTTCACGATCGAGGCCGATCCGGCGGAGCCGCTGGTGATCTCCAGCGAGTCGAAGGACCTCGCGTGGGTGGAGGTCGCGTGCGTGACAGCGCTCAACCCCGAGGAGTCGATGGCGCGAATGGTGCGGAAGACGCGCGGAGGTTGAGCGAGCCGATCAAGATGTGGCCGCAGGGGGCGAAGCCGGCCCGGAGCAGGGTGCGGCGCGAGGCGAGGTTGGCGGGATCGCAGCGCGCGCCGGGGACGCAGCCGAGTTCGTAGGCGACGCGTTTCAGCTCCTGCACCAGATAGGCGCCCAGACCGCGCCGGCGGAAGGGCTCGGCGACGTGCATGTAGAGGTCGCCGTAGGGCGGATTGTAGTGAAAGGCGATGCCGCCGGTCGCCACGATGGCGCCCTCCAGCTCCAGGCTCCACTCGCTGCTGCCGTCGCGCCGCTGAAAATGGTCGCGGGACTCCTTCAGGGAATTCGTGCGGCGGAGGACGGCGCCTGGGGACGGCAGGGCGGTGGTGACCTGGTCGCGGAAGACGACCTTCTCGCTCTCAAGGTCGCCGCCGTAGGTGTGAAGCATGACGGTGAGGAGTTCGCCGTTGGTCTGGACCTCGAAGGAGTCGGCGCGGCTGGCCTTGGCGAAGCGTTCGAAGAGGTCGAAGGCCCGCGGGCGGTGTCGGGGCACAACGTGGAACTCGAAGACGGTGACCTTGCCCGTCCAGGGGCCGGCCAGCGCGACCGAGCCGTAGCCGACGGGCTCGCCGTCACAGAGAAGTGAATACGACTGCGTCCAGCCCGCGCGGCGGTGGAGCGCATCGTGGACGATCTGGCCGCCGACCTCGGCGCGGAAGAGGTCGCGGAGCGCGCGGATGTCGTCGAGGGAGGCGGGGAGGGCCGAGAGCGACAGGGGGGTTGGGGCGGGTCCGGGGTCGGCTCTCGGGGGGCGGGCGGTGGCGGGGGCGCGCCTACCGCCAGAGCGGGAGGAGCTCCTCGTTGCGGACCCAGCCGGTCTGGCCGTTGTCGAAGGTGAGCTGGGTCCAGCCGAGCAGGGTCCGGCCGGCGAGGGCGATGCTGCCGGCGGGCAGCGGGCTGGTCTTCTGCGTCGTGTCGGCCTCGGTGGGGATCGAGCGGAGAGTGCCCCCGCGGAAGGCGATGACGGCCGCGCGGTCGGCGGCGGTGGCGTAGGTCTTCCAGCCGATCACGGAGGCGGCGGCGAGGGCGACGGATACCACGATCAGCGCGATCGCGCCGAACGAGACGAGGCCCGAGCGGCGGCCGTAGGAGTTGGTGAGCAGCCAGGCGAGGGCGAGGGCGGTGAGGAAGGCGCTGGCGACCAGCACCCGCTGCCACGTCGCGGGCGATGCGAGCTGGGCGAGCGACTCCCGGGGCGTGGGATGGAGAAACGGCGCGAGCGGTGCGGGGATGGTGCCGCCCTTTTCGGACGCGAGCGCGAGATGCCAGCGGACCGAGGGATGCGCGGGATTCTGGACGAAGGCGATGGCGGCCTGGGCGGCGGCCTCGGGGACCTTGTCCTGCTGGGCGAGGGCGAGGGCGAGGTTGTGGCGGGCGATCCAGTCGGTGGGATTCTTGGCGAGGGCCTCGCGCCAGGCCTTTTCGGCGGCGGGGAACTTGCCGTCGGCGTAGGCCACGGCGGGCTCGGCCGCCCGCAGCGCGGGGGCCAGCAGGAACGCGAGGACCAGCAGCGCGGCGAAGGGGAAGAGGTTGCGCGGCAGGAACAGGCGCAGGGGATTGAAGCCGGGGACAGGTTTCGCGGCGAGGGCCGCGGTGGCGCGCAGGCTCCAGTCGGAAGGGAGGGAGGGCTGCGTGCCGTAGAGGGCGCGGTCGGTCTCGGCCCAGAGCGCGGACCAGTCGGCGTGGGGGAGGGCGGTCGCGGACGGGGCGGCGTGGGCGACCTGCCAGATGACGGCGGCGTCGCGCTGCCACGCGAGCAGCAACTGCGGACTGGGCGCGGCGCCGGGGTTGCTGCCGAGCTGCTTGATCGTGGCGGCGAGGCGGGCGTGGGCGTCACGGCGCGGGCGGAGCGGATCGGTCTGCTGCGCGCGGCGGACGGCGAGGACGAACCAGTAGGCGAGGACACCGGCGAACGGTGCGATCAACCAGACGGCCAGGCTGCGCAGGGAGAGCGGCGTGGACGCCGTGGCGGTGCCGGGGAGCGGATCGCGCGGGATGCCCGCGGGGGCGGCCGGGGCGGAAGGCGGGATTTGAGATTTGGGATTCGAGATTTTCGATGGGTCGGTGGTCGCGGAGGTGGTCGGTGGCGTGTCCGGGGTCTGGGCGGGGGCGGTGGGCGCGACGTTAAATTTCGAGGCCTCGGGGGCGGTGATGATGACGGTCGTGCGCGGGGCGGAAATGGTCTTGTAGGTGCCGCTCTTCGGATCGAAGTAGGAGAAACTGACCGGGCCGAGGTTGTAGTTGCCCGCCTTGGTGGGAACGAGGACGACATCCTCGGCGAGGGTGACGTCGAAGAGCTTGCCGTCGGCGGGGGTGCGCTTGGCCTTGGGCTGGACGACCTGGAAATCGTTGGAGACGTCGCGCTGCGGGAGGCCGGCGACATCGGGCCAGTTGCCCGTGCCGCTGAGTTCCAGGGTCCACGTCACCGGCTCGCCGACGGCGGCCTTTTCGGGGACGACCTTGGAGACGAGCTTGAACTGGCCGACGCCGCCGCTGAACCCG
Source organism: Verrucomicrobiota bacterium (assembly GCA_026398065.1). Lineage (GTDB taxonomy): Bacteria > Verrucomicrobiota > Verrucomicrobiia > Opitutales > Opitutaceae > GAS368. The sequence goes on from JAPLTR010000875.1 coordinate 2,695, forward strand.
GCGGGGGCGGGGACCGGCAGGGGACGGATGGTGAGGGCGGGGCGGTCGGACTCGACCGAGATGCGCTCGATGCGGGGTGCGGAGAAGAGGCCGAAGCCGATGCTGCCGGTCTGGAGGCGGACGTTTTGGAGCACGCTGTTGAGCGGCAGGGCGCCGGGGGTCTTCGCATAGGCGCGGGCGCGATAGACGATGTTGAGGCGGGCCTCGCCGTTCACGATGCGTTCGCCGGGCTCGGGCTTGGACCAGTCCTCGGCGACGAGCGGGGTGGCATTCCAGTCGGGATTGGTTTCGAGCTGGTTGAAGTTGCGGCGGGCGACGTCGAGGACGTAGGTGATCGGAAAGACCTCGCCGGCCCAGAGGGTCGTGCTGCCCGGCTGCAGCGAGGAGGAGGCCGCGTTGTCGAGCGAGGGGTTGCGGGCGGCGGCGGTGGTGAACGCGGGGACGCGGAGGTTGCCCTTGTCGGTCTTTACCTCGAACGCGGGGATGGTGATCGGGGCGTTGCCGCGGCCGCTCACGCGGTAAGTGAACTGCACGTAGTCGGTGCGGCGGAAATTGATGAACTCGGTGCGCGTCATCTGGCCGGAGAGGTCGATCTTGGCCCCGTCGACGGCGGGAACGCGGGGCGCGCTGCTGGGGGCGCAGTTCTCGAAGACGAGCACGATTTCGGCGGGATCGTTGTCGGAGGGCTCCCAGCGGACGGCCTGCGCGCGGGCGACGGCGGCGAGCAGCAGAGAGACGGAGAGGAGGAGAGCGAGGCGGGCGAGACGCATGGGCATTACCAATCCTTACCCTTGGTTTTCACGGCGGGTTTCTTTTCGCCTTCCATCATCTGGAAGAGCCGGGCGGGAGAATCCTGGTTGCGGAGCTGTTCGAGCTTCTGGAGCGGGAGCGCGAGCGCGGGGTCGGACGGCTGCTGGTCCTCGGGCTTTTTCTCGGGGGTGCCACCGACTTTCTGGGTGCCGGGGTCGGGCTGGGGCGGAGGGGGCGGCGGCTCGTTCTTCTTCATGTCGCCGAACGCGGACTCGCCCTGCTTCTCCTTGGCGTCCTTGTCCTGCTGCTGCTGGTCCTGCTTTTTCTGTTCGTCGGACTTTTCCTGGGAGTCCTTCTGGTCCTTGGACTGCTTCTGCTGGTCGGACTTCTTCTGGTCCTGGTTTTTCTGCTCCTTATCCTGCTGGTCTTTGTCCTGTTGGTCCTTCTGGTCCTGCTTGTCCTTCTCGTCCTGTTTCTGCTGCTGCTCCTTTTGCTCCTCAGATTTCTTCAGGAGGTCCTCGAGTTCCTTGCGGACCTTGGTCCAGTCGGCGATGCGGGAGTCGATCTTGATCAGGCGGTCAACCGCCTCGATCGCGTCGCGGACCGGGCCGGGGATGACCTGCTGGCCCGTCTCGAGCAGGCGGTTGCCCCAGCGGACCGTTTCGTGGGCGATTTCCGCGTAGTCCTGGGCGTGAAGGGTGTCCTGCGTGGCGAGGCGTGCGTAGATCTTGCCGAGGGCCGGGCCGGCGTCGGGGGCGGCTTCGCCCGGAACCGGAGAACGGCCGAGCGGGGCCGGGCCGGAGGCCGGGGGGCGGATGACGGTAGGGCCGGAGGTGGGCGGCACGGCGGACGACGGCGTCGCGGCGGGTGAAATACCGAAGGCGGACGGCGGGAGCAGGAGACAGAGGAGCAACAGCGCGGCGACGGTGGTGGCCGCGGCCGGAGATTTTGCGGCGGGCATGGGAGATTTGGCAGAGGTGGTGAGCTTGATCTCGCGGGGGCGGGGACGGACGGGAAACTCGGCGTAGAAACTGACAAGGAGGCACCAGACGCCCAGCGCGAGGGGCCACTGGAACCGCTCGGCTAGACGGACGGTATTCTTCTCAAGAAACTGCCCTTTGCGACCCGCTTCGACGGTTTCTTTCACAAGCCCGGCGAGGTCGAGCCAGCCACTGGCGGGTGGCCTCGCCGTCGCTGAGGATGATGAGGAAGCGGTCGGCGGAGTTGGTGGCGCTGAACGCCTGCAAGGACGCGTCGAGCAGGGCGCCGTAGTTGGTGCCGCCCTCCGGGAGGAACTCGGGCCCAAGCGCGGGGAGGAATTCGCGGAGGATCTCGTAGTCGGCGCTGAGGGGGCTCTGGAGAAAGGACGTGCCGGAGAACACGACGAGGCCGACGCGCTCGCCCTCGAGTTTTTCGAGGAGGGACTGGATGAGGAGCTTGGCGCGTTCGAGACGCGACGGCTTGACGTCGGGTGCGAGCATCGAGCGCGAGAGATCGATGGCGACGAGGATCTCGCGGGACTGGTCGAACACAGGTTCCTCCAGCTTGCCGTACTGGGGGCGGGCGAGCGCGACGATCGCGAGCGCGAGGCCGGCGGCGAACCAGTAGCGCGGGCGGCTGCGCGAGCCGGAGGAAACGGAGGAGGCGGCGCCGGGCGCCGAGAGCGTGAGCGAATGCGCGCCGGCCTCGGCGCGGAGGATCTTCGGGCGGGAGCTGCCACCCGCGCGACGGCGGTGCGTGAGCTCCCAGCCGAGCAGGCCGGCGGGGACGAGGAGGAGCCAGAGGAGATCGGGCCAGGCGAAGGTCATGCGAAGGCCTCCTTGCGCCAGAGCGGGCGGGCGGCCAGGGCTGCGAGGGCGAGGGCCCCGAGGCCCGGGGCGGCGAGCCACCAGAAGAGCTCGGTCGTGATAAGAAAACTCTTGGCCTGAAACTCGATCTTTTGCGCGCGGTCGATGGCCTTGAACGCGGACTCGACGGTGTCCACGTCGGCGGCGCGGAAGAATTTCCCGCCGGTCTGCTCGGAGATGATGCGCAGCGCGCCCTCGTCGAGGTCGGAGGCGACCATGCGGCGACCGATGCGGCGGTTGTTGGCGTCGAAGACCGGCATCGGCACGAAGCCATCCTTCCCGGCGCCGATGGTGTAGACGGGGATGCCGCGGGCCTTGGCGAGGCTGGTGGCCTGCTCGGGGGTGAGCGCGCCGCTGTTGTTCACGCCGTCGGTGAGGAGCACGATGAAGGCGCCCTGGCGCTGGCCGCCGCTTTCGCGCTTGGCCTGTTCGAGGCGGGTGAGCGCGACGCCGAGGCCGTCGCCGATGGCGGTGCCGTTTTCGAGCATGCCGATCTTGAGGCGCTCGAGCTGGCGCAGGAGCCAGTCGTGATCGAAGGTCAGCGGAGCCATCGTGTAGGCGCGGCCGGAAAACAGCACGATTCCGATGCGATCGGCGGGCCGGCGTTCGATGAACGCCTGGATGACCGGCTTGACGGCCTGCAGCCGGTTGATGCGTTCGCCGCCCTTCTCGAAATCCTCGGAAAGCATCGAGGTCGAGAGGTCGATCGCCAGGACGATGTCGTAGCCCTCGGAGTGCACTTCGCGTTTGTCCTCGACGCGTTGGGGGCGGGCGAGCGCCCCAATCAGCAGGGCGAGGCCGGCGATGGCCAGGGCCAGGGGCCAGCGCGCCGGAGCGGTGAGGGACGGCCGGTACCAGGCCGCGGCAAACGGCACCAGCAGCACGGGCACGCTCCGGCGTCCCCGCAACCACGCGAGGAGCGGCAGCGCGGCGAACGCGAGCAACCAGATGGGATCGTGGATGGCGAGGTGACTCATGCGGGCAGACAGGTGGGGGGCACCAAGTACCAGAGACCAAGCACCACGAGGAG
>JAPLTR010000194.1 GCA_026398065.1 Verrucomicrobiota bacterium
CGCTCGCCGCCGAGGCCCGCCCGGTGGCCGAGAAGGCCGCAGCCGTGAAGCCGCAGCGCGTGCCAGACACGTCCATGCTCGCCAAGGCCAAGGCCGCGATGATGGGAGCGACCTACAACGCCGCGCCGCGCATCGTGGAGCTCAACTCGCCCGACCTCTTCAAGAAGTCACAGGCGCAGGCGGACGAAGACCTACGCGCACGGCAGCGCGACTTCCGGCAGGCCTCGCGAGACAACCCGTGGTCAGACGTTGGCGGCGCGGTGTTCTCGCCGGACCCGTTCTCCAAGTTGTCGCTGCCCGGCCGCGTGCTCGCAGGCGGCGGCATGAATGCGCTGTCTGCGTACCTCGGGGAAGAGCCCGGCGACGCGCAGGCGCAGCGCGAGGCCGGGGATCTCGGCTTTGCAACTGGCGTCGGCGGGACCCTACTGGGCGAAGGCCTGATGCGCGGCGGCGGCAAGGTGCTCCGCAGCGCCTCGGACAAATTGCGGAAAGTGGCCTCGGGGAAAGCCATTGAAGCGGCTTTCGGTGGTGGGCAAATCAGAAACAAGCTCGCCGGGCATGGCTACAAATCCAAGGACCTGCAGGCGCTCGGCGACGAACTCCTGGACAGAAAACTCGTCACCTCGGGGTCTGGCCCGGAAGACACCGTGAAATCTGTCGAGGCGCTGCTGGAGAAGAAGGGGCCACAGCTCGGCGGTCTGTATGACGAGGCCGGCGCGGCTGCTCGCTACGACTTCGGCCGTTCCAAGGGCAAGGTGGAAGACGCGATCCTGCGACCTCCGGGGCGCCCAGGGCTCACGCCGACGGAACTGGAAAACGCCGGCAAGTCACTGAAGATCGCGCGCGATCTTGAAGACCGCTGGCAGACACCGATGACGCAGCGCCAATCGTGGGGCGAGGCGCAGAACATCACGGGCAATGCATGGGAGGATGTGGCCTTTGACACCACCAAAGACCCCGGCAGTGCCAAGCGCATGTATCGGAAGGCGGTCGGCACACTGCGCGACGACAAGGCTGCGCAACTCGCGGAAGTGCTCGGCCCGGTCAAGGGCGCAGAATTCGACGAAGCCAGCCGCGCCTTCTCCTTCGGCAAGGACGTGCTCGCCATGTCCGAAGACCGCGCGCTGCGTGACGCAATCAAAAAGCCGACATGGCCCAAGGTTCTCGGTGGTGTGCTCGGAGCTGCGACTGGGTACGCCCAAGAGGGCGGCCTCGGCGCTGCTTCTGGCGTAAGCGCCGGCGCGCTTGCCGGGCATGTCGCGACGGAATTCCTGACAGACCCCGCCCGTCTCGCTGTCTCGTCTCGCGCCGGAAGCCGCGTCACGAAATGGCTGGGCGAAACGCTCGCCGCCGAAGGCTCCCGCAGCGCGGCCTCTGCCGGCCTTCGTCGCTACTCGCTCGAAAACCCCGAGCCGGGCGATCAGCGACTGTCAGCCAGGGGCGCCGAGGAACTCCGCCGCTACCTGCTCGAAAACTCGCCCAAGGCCGGGAGCGACGAGGCCGGACAGCACTTCCTCAACGGCGGGTAGTCACTTCGGGCGCCACGCCAGCGCCTGAATCTTCGCCTCGAGCTGCACCACCTTCGCTTCGAGCTCGACGAGCGGCAACACCTTGACGGCCTCGCGGGCGGCGCGACGGTCGAGGAAGTGCCACCGCAGGCCCAGCAGAACCGCGCCAATTGAAAGCGCGCCTCTTTGAGGTCGTAAATCACGTCGTCCATGGCGCGGGTCAGTGACCGGCCCTCGTTGCGAATGTCTTGAATGCGCTGCTGGATCTTGTCGACCTCGGCGTTGGTCACAGCAGCGCCTCGTCGCGAATCCGCAGCGCTTCGCGGGTCCGCAGGGCGCCCTGTGCCACGGCGAGCGTCTGCCCGGATTCAATCTTCTTCCGGCCGACCACCTTGCAGGTGAGTGTCTCTTGGAACACGTCCCATTTGTTCGGCACCGGCTTGCCGTCGAGCATGACGCGCTCTTTCACGTAGCGGGTGAGGGTGATTTCGGGGACGGGGACCGGTCTCGGGGCGTCGTTTTTAGCCATGGTCCGAATACCCTACCTGACGTTGCGCCCCTGCGCACAATGGGCGAAAGTGCCGCGCATGAAAAACAAGGGCGCCCTCGCAATCCTCTCGGCTGCTGTTGCGGTATTTTTGCTCTCGCCCACGGCGACGCAGGCCGGTGAATTCTACCTCGGCACCATCAACGTGACCGACGCAGGCAGCGTCAACAACGGCCTGACGGCGACGACTTTCTACATCAACCCCCAAGCGACGCTGACGATCCAGTGTGACGCGGGCGCCTACGTCATCACCGACCGCATCACCGTGGGCACCGCCGACAGCGGGCCGGGGATTCTGCTCAACGCGGGGCAGGCATTCCCCACGTCGATCAACGGCCCGAAGAATCTCCCGCTGCGTGACGCGGGCGTGCAGGCCAACGCCGGAATCGTCGCGGTGAAGCCCGCGAGCGGGACCACCGTGGGCTGCGACGTCTACTCGACCAAGGGCAACGAGTGAAAACGCTGGCCGTAGTTCTCGCGCTCCTCTGCGGCGTGGCGTCGGCAGAGTGCCGACAGGACCGGCGCGACCGGCGCATCAACCGGCTGCGCGATGACTGCGGAAGCTCGGGCATCCCTGACGACCCTGGTCAATTCGTCTTCGCGCCCACCAACGGGGGCGGCATGGGGACGGCGTGCGCCTGCACAACCCCGACTGGTTCGCGCGGCGAAACCATGACCTTCAGTCGCGCCAGCACCGGCTCGTGCATGAAGGGCAACGAAACGAGTTGCATCGCTAATGGGGATCTCGTCGTCTGCACCAGCGGTCAGCCGCGAGTCATGCCGGGCGGCGATGGGACGGGCGTGCTTGGGTTGGGTGTTTGGGCTGCACGCACTAACACGCTCCTGCGCTCCGACGCTTTCGAGAATGCGGCGTGGCTGACGGTCAATGTTGGCATCGCGGCACCGACTGTCACGGCTAACCACGCCGTCGGCCCGGACGGCACCACGACTGCGGACCGACTCCAGATCGCGGCTGCTGGTGCGGGGACGGCTAGTTACATCTACCAATCAGCCTGTCCGACCGGAGCAGCCCGCGCGCAATCCATCTACGTGCGCGGCACCAGCGGAAGCGGCACCGTGCTCATGGCTGGAGGCTCCGCGTTTGGCGCGGGCGCAGGCGGGGGCGGCTATGTCCAGTGCGCCTACGTCTCGACTTCCTGGACTCGTTGCATCTTCAGCAACACCGTGACTACTTCGGCAAATCCCTACCTGATCGGCACATCTCCGCTGGAGGGCACGGTAACTACGAGCGCAATCGACGTGCTCATCTGGGGCGCGCAGTGCGAAACCGGCGTCGACCCTTCCCCGATGATTCGCACCGAAGGCACGACGGCCGCGCGCGTCGCGGAGGTGGTGAGTTTCCCGTGGTCGCAGTCTGACGATACTTCTGGCTCGATGGCGGCAACGATTGTCTCACCGTTCGTTGACCTCGGTTCATTGGGCGAGCACGCGCTGCTCGCCGAGCAGGTAGCAGGCACCTACGACCGGTTGCTGTTGCTCAACACGAGCACGGATCAGCTAATCGGCTACGGCCTCAACGCCACGCGCAACGCCTCGACCCTGACGGCCAACACAGAGATCCGCAGTTCGTATTGGTGGACGCCCGCGACCTCCGCAATCGAGTGGGGCGGCGCTTCGTCGGCGGGCAGCGCGTTCCCGTCCGGCAACGTCTCGACAATTCAACTCGGTTCGTACAATGCCTCGACCGCTCCGCTCAACGGCGTCATCAAGAAAGTCTGCGCCGACTCTTCCTCGACGGTGTGCCGATGAAACCGAATCTCGCCGCGTTGCTTGTCGCCCTCGGCGTCTCGGTTGGTGGGATCGCTCTCTACGGCGTCAAGGACGACGTGCCCAACTGGGAGATTCGCGCCGCCGCTCTCGATGCCGGATGCGTCGCGCGTGCGGCCGAAGGCGAGTTCCTGATTCGCCCTGCGGGCCGCGCGTGGCTGCTCGATGCGGGAATCAACGCGCCGAAGTACGCGCGCATTCAATTCCCTGTCGCCGTCTGCGGTGATGCGGGCGTGATTCTCCCTGACCTGCCGACAGGGAAGATCGACTTCTTCAACCCCAAAGACATCAGCATCGCCACTTGTGGCGCTCGCCCTGGTGTCTGTCCGCTCTTCGGAGAAGACCGCCCGTTCAAGCTCGTCGCCAAAGTCTGCGCGTGGAAATCGCGTGATGCGGGCAACTGCACCAGGTCCGATGGTGGAGATCCCGGCTGGGAAAACACAATGCAGCCCGGCCAGTTCGCTGGCGCTGGCTGCATTCTCAAGGCGTGCGTTGAGGTGGCCGGCGACTCGTCGGCACCTTGAAAGGGAACCCTATGACCACCAAAAAGCCCGCCCCCAAGCCGCTCCCGAGCCCCGTGCTCACCGGCGACATGAAGCACGAGCCGACCCCGCCCGCGAAGATCGCGGAGGCTTTCGCGCCCAAGGCGGCCCGCTGTCGCGTCTGTAAAAACCCAGTCGTCAACCGCTGCGCAGTCTGCGGCCACGAGGCCAAATGAGCACCGAGCCGCCCAAACCCCAGAAGACCCCGACGCCTCGACCGTCGCAGGAGATTGCGACCGTGGGCGACGTTCGGGCGGCAAGCGCAGACGAGAAGAAGACGGCGGCGCTTGCGACGGTCGGCGGCGTGCTCGCGATTGTGTCGACCGTGCTGGGCGCCTACTTCTTCGCCATCGACCACGCCGAGGCCGCTGGTGTGCGCGAGGCCGCGAAGGGGCTGGAGGCGGCCGCGAAGGTGAAGGAAGCGCTGGACCTGCACATTTCCGAGGAGCGCGAAGCCCGCAAAGACATGCGCGAGGGCATCTACCGGCTCGAAAAGAAACAGGACGCGATGCTCATGCGCTGGAACATCCCAAACCCCGCGCCGGCGCCCATCCCATGAACACCTGCCTGTCACGTTCGGCCGAGAACCTCTCCGACGTGGTGGGGCGGCTCGACCCTGCGACGAATCCGCTGTGGAAGCGCCGCGACATCACCGGCGACGGCGTGCCTGAGACTTTCTGCAATCAGTTTCTGCACGACGCGCTTGAGTTGCTCGAGGTTCCGCTGCCGAAGGGCATGCTCGCGCGTCAGCAGATTGCGTGGCTTTCCTCCGACGTCGGCAAGGCGCACGGGTGGCGACAGGTCGAGCGCGGCGAAGCATTCCATGCGGCGAATCGCGGCGAGCCCGTAGTGGTTGGGTGGTGCAACCCAGACGCAAGCCGCTCGAGCCATGTCGCGCTGGTGATGCCGACGCCGTTCGGCTTTGAGCTCCAAATTGCACAGGCCGGGCGTGTCAACTTCAACTCCGACACACTGACGCGCGGCTTTGGTGCGGCAGCGCCGGACGTCTGTTTTTGGTGGCATCGGTGAGCGCCTACCCTCCCTGGTCAACGCTGGTCATGTCGGGCGACGGCACCGCCGAGGCGACCATTGGAACACTCGCGACCGGCTCAGCCACGTCGCGAGGCAACGCACTGGGCGTCTACGCGCAGAACGACGACGTGGCGCAGACTGTCTCTTTCTCCCTGCGCTTCAAACCCGCCCCTGCGCTCGATTGGGTCGACCTTGAGTCATTGGTGTTGCAGGACGTGGCGGCCAACGGTGGCGTCGTGTACCAGTTGCTGCGGCTGTCGATTCCCGTCAGCGGAGAAGCGTCGCTGCAGCTTCGCGCTGTGGCCTCTGGCGCAGGCTCTGCGCCCGTCTATTACCGTGTCGACTTGATGGAGGTGCGCTGATGCCCGCCAACCCGGTAGTCATCACCGACAAGACCGGCGCGACACAGCTCGGCACGGCCACGAATCCACTCCACACCACGGGCGGCGGGGGCGGCGGCGACGCGACGGCGGCGAATCAGGTAATCGGCAACGCCAGCCTTTCGAGCATCGACGGCAAGACGCCTGCGCTCGTCACCGGGCGCGTTCCTGTTGACGGTTCGGGCGTCACTCAGCCCGTAAGCGGGACCGTGGGTGTCTCTGGTTCCGTGGCCGTCACCGGGCCTCTGACGGACGCCCAGTTGCGGGCCGTGCCCGTGCCCGTTTCCGGCACTGTCTCGACTGGCGGCCTCACTGACGCCCAGCTACGCGCTACGCCTGTTCCTGTCTCAGGGACCGTCACCGCGAACGCTGGCACCGGCACCATGGCCGTGTCGGCGGCGTCTCTCCCGCTGCCCTCCGGTGCTGCGACGGCGGCACTCCAGACACAGCCGGGCGTCGACATCGGTGACGTGACGGTCAACAACGCCGCTGGCGCGTCGGCCGTCAACATTCAAGACGGCGGGAACACCATCACGGTGGACGGCGCGGTAACCGTCACCGGCTCCGTCACCGCCAACGCGGGGACGAACCTCAACACATCGGCGCTGTCGCTTGAGGCGACGCAGACGGCCATGTCCGCGAAGCTGCCCGCGACGCTCGGTCAGAAGACCATGGCGGCCTCTTTGGCGGTCGTTCTGGCGAGCGATCAGGCCTCCGTGCCAGTCGCGGCCACGCTGCCCGCTGGGACGCTGCGCATCGGCGGCACCTACCCCGTGGGCGGGCAGGTGATCGACGAGGTGCCGACCGTCCGCACCGTCAACCGCACGTCCGTTACCGCCTCGGCCTCTGGTGCTACCGTGGTCGTCGCAGCGCAGGGCGGCGGCGTTCGGATTCGCGTGCTGTCGGTTTTCGTCTGCACCTCGACGGCGGTAGGGGTCAAGTTCCAGAGCGCGTCAACGGACATCAGCGGTCTTTCGGCGCTCGCGGCGAACGGCGGCTTCGTCATGCCCGAAACTTCCCACGGCTGGTTTCAAACGGCGGCGAACGAGGCGCTCAACGTCAATCTGAGCGGCGCCGCTACGTCTGTCGGCGTGACCGTGGTGTGGGTACAGGCCACATGAGTCTCCTTCTCGCCTACGGAGGCGGACCGCCGCCCGCTACGCCGGTCGTCTACCTGACGCCCAACCTCTTCTGGGGGCCGCTGCTGGCCCTCGCGCTGCTGTTGCCTTGGGGCTGACATGGGCGCGACCGGCACGACCACCGTGAACTTCGGCGCCTTTCCGGGCTCGTCAGACACGTCCGTCGCCGTGACCGGGCAGGCGACCATTCTCAGCGGCTCGCTTGTCGAAGCGTGGATTTTCCCCACGGCGACGGCGGACCACACCGCAGACGAGCACTGGGTCGAGGGGATCCGCGTCATGGCGGGCAACGTGTCGGCGGGCGTTGGGTTCACGATTTACGCGCGCATAGACGGAGCGATTCCCGAAGGCCTCGTGCAACACGGGGCGGTCGGCGACGGCGGCCCTGTCAACTCCGGTCTTTTGAGCGGCACTGCTGGCCCGCTGAAGGGCGCAGGCGCGCCTTCGATCGGCGGCCTCGCGCCACGGCTTTACGGGCAATACACGGTCGCATGGGTTTGGGTCTAAGGAGACGGCATGGGAATTCAAATTCAAGGCAACGGCGGCACCATCGCAGAAGTACAGGGCACGACGTTTCGCGCGCTGAGCACGTCAGGCAAGCCGCTCGAATACACAACCTTCGGACACTATGCCTACGCGGGATTCACAGGCATTCTGCCTGCGGCGCTCGCCGCGAACTCGGAGATTTTCCAGCTCCGATGGGCTGACGCGACGCGCCTGTGCGTCATCCAGAAAGTCACCGTCTCCGCGTGTGTCTCTACGACGTTCTTCGCGGCCGGTGTGCCGGTGCAAATCGACCTTGTGAAGTCCACGGCGTGGACCGTCGCGGGCACGCTCGGCACCGGCCTTACCCCTGCGGCGCTGCTCAAGCGGCGAACCTCAATGGGCGCGACGTTAATCGCCACCGGTGACATGCGGATTGCCACAACGGCAGCGCTGGGCGCGGGCACGAAGACGCTCGAAACGCTTTCGCAGGGTGCCGTTCTCGGCCCCGGCCCCATCACCGCGTCGCTCAACGGGCAGATCATTCCGCCCGGCACGGTGCTTTACGACGACCGAGATCAAGCCGGTCATCCGCTGGTGCTCGCGCAGAACGAGGGCTTTTCGATTCGGTCGGTGGCCGTGCCTGCGACCGGCACCTGGACCGCCGCCATCTCCGTGCAGTGGGCCGAAGTTGCGACGTTCTGAGGGGACACAATGGAAATCGCTCAACTGGCTGTCTCTGTTGTCACTCTTGCTTTGGTCGGCTGGACGCTCGCGCAGGCGCGGCGCGGCGGCGGCCTTACCCGCCGAATGCGGCGCCGTGACGAGTACGCCTCTCGGAGCTGCGCCTACGCCGAGAAAATCGGCCACAAGGGCGACAAGCTCGAACACGCGCTCGCCTGTTTCCGTGCGCTCGACGAGAGCGACAACGGCCGCCGCGACTACTCAGACAAGGAAGCACGCCTCGCCATCGAAGCCCACCTCGGCGCAAAGCCGAAAGGAACGCCATGACCCTGATCGACCGTGACCCCCGCAGCGCCCGCGCCGCCTTCGAGCGCAAAATCCTCGCCGTGCTCGCCGTTCTGGTGACCATCGCCGCGTTCCTCAC
>JAPLTR010000469.1 GCA_026398065.1 Verrucomicrobiota bacterium
CCGCGCCCCTGCGCCAGGGCACCATCCTCTGCGTCGAGGATCATCCCGTCACCCAGGCCCGCCTCCGCACGCTCTTCGAGAAATGGGGCGCCACCGCCATCGTCGTCCCCGACGCCGCCGCCGCGCTCGCCGCCGCCGCCGCGCTCGGCCGCGCTCCCGAGCTCCTCGTCGTCGACGGCGGCGACGGCGAGGGCCCCACCCCGCTCGAGAAGCTCGGCGCGCTCAAGTGCCCGCGTCTCGTCATGTATCCGTTTGGCCAGACCTCGCCCTTCGCCCCCGGCGACGGCCAGCTCTTCGCCAGCACGTCGAAGCCCCTGCGCACCGCCTCGCTCGTCCAGGCCATCGGCTCGCTCTTCAACCCCAACATGGCCACCGCCGTCGCCGGCGTCCGCTCCCCCGAGCGGCCCATCGGCGAGGAGTTCCCCCTCGAGGTGCTCCTGGCCGAGGACAACGCCGTCAACCAGAAGGTCGCCCTCCGCTTCCTCGAGCGCCTCGGCTACCGCGCCGACGCCGTCGCCAATGGTATCGAAGTTCTCACTACACTGGAGGCCCGCCGCTACGACCTTGTGCTGATGGACCTCCAGATGCCCGAGATGGACGGCCTCGAGGCCAGCCGCCAGATCCGCGCCCGCTTCCCCGCGGACCGCCAGCCCAGGATCATCGCCCTCACCGCCAACGCCATGCAGGGCGACCGCGAGCTCTGCCTCGCCGCCGGCATGGACGACTACATCTCCAAGCCCGTGAAGATGCACGAGATCTCCGCCGCCATCCGCCGCCAGTTCGGCAAGCCCACCGCCGCGGAAAAGGCCTCCCAGCTGATCGGCTAGCCCCGCTCCGCGCCGCATGATCATCGACTGGCTCGAACTCGCCCCGGCCCTGCTCTTCCTCCTCGTTCCGATCGGCCTGGTCCGCGGACCGAAGATCCGCCATCGCCCCATCGTGCGCGACTGGGGGGGGCACTGGGCCGCGATCCTCTCGCTCGGGCTGCACTGGATCGATCTCGGTCGCGCGATCCTCGGCGCCTGGTGGCTGGCCGACGCGATCCCGCTCGACCCGGCGGCGGTGGGCTTCGTCCGGTATTCCGTGCCGGCGGTCCGGGGCGCCGTGCTCCTGGTCGCCGTCGTCCTCCAGGTCGTCGTCTGCTTTGAACGGCAGGCGTTTTACGCCCCGTTCATGTTCGTCAGCGGCATGCTTCTCGGTTTCTATCCACCCCTGATCGCCGGCTTCGCCGTCCTGCTGGCGCTGACGATCGCCGCCGGTCTGCGCCTGCCCACGACCTATTTCCCGCTCCTCTGCGTCAGCCTGGTGGTCATCGGCTATTTCTTCGAGGAAAGGCCCGCCCTGGTCTCGCTGGCCGTCGGCGGGGGCGTGACGCTGCTCCCGTGGCTCCTGCCGGTCATGTTCCGCCGCGCCCCCGTGCTCGCCTACCGCGCCCGCCGCCTGGTCCGGCCGGTGCCGGGGCCGTGAGGCGCGCGGGGCCCGGCGTAGTTTAATTTCCACTACAACTTCGTCCGCAGCCGGTCGATTTCCCGCCGCCGCGCCGGATCGCCCGCGAGGTTCGTCGTCTCCCCCGGGTCCCGCTCCAGGTCGAAGAACAGCCACGGCTCCCCGCGCCCGTCGACCACCAGCTTCCGGGTGCGCGTGCGCACCCCGCGCCAGACCCGGTCGCACTGGTGCGGCAGCGCGACCACGGCGGGCATCGCGATGCGGGCCGATTCCTCGGCGATTCCCGCGGGTCGGCTTTCCGAATACGCCAGCGTCAGCGCGCGCAGGTCCAGCAGCGAGACCGCCGCCTCGTCCCGGCGCGCCGCCACCCCCGGCGCGCGCACCAGCAGCGGCACCCGCACCGACTCCTCGTGCGGCCAGCCTTTCCGGAAGAGTCCGTGCGCCCCGTGCATGTCGCCATGCACGCTCGTGCAGACCACCACCCAGTCCTGCGCCGCGTCCGCGACGATCCGCCCCACCGCCCGGTCCGTCGCCTCGATGTGCGCGTGGTAGCCCGCCAGCTCCCGCCGGGCCTTCGCCTCCGCCTCGCCGCCGCGCGGCACGTTGGCCGGCAGCACGATCTCCCCCGGCTCGCGTGCGACCACTCCTGCCGCCGGGGCCGCGTACGGCGGATGCGGGGCCTCGAGGCTCACCACCGCGAAAACAGGCCGTTCGCCCGCGCGCTGCTCCCGCCACCGGTGCCAGCGCCCGGCCAGCACGTCACTCTGGTATCCAAAAAACTGTTTCGGCTCGCCCAGCCCTTCGCCCGTCCCGTGCAGCCACGGGTCGTTCAGCAGAAATCCGCCCTCGAAGCCCTCGAACCATTCGAACCCTCCGCGCTCCCCCTCCGGCACGATCACCCTCGCCGCCGCCTCGCCGACCAGCGGCACGCTCCGGTCCCGCCGTCCCACGCCCCACTTCCCGAAAAACGCCGTCGCATACCCGCGCGCCCGCAGCTCGTGCGCGACCGTCCGCGCCCGCGCCGGCAGCGCGTCGAAATAGTCGCGCACCCCGTTCTCCGGCGACGCCACGCCGGTCAGCAGCGCCGCCCGCGCCATCGGCCCGAAGGGATGCGGCGTCACCGCCTGCGTGTAGTTCACGCTCTGCGCCGCCAGCGCGTCGAGGTGGGGCGTGCGCGCATTCGGGTCCCCGGCATAGCCGCAGGCCTGCGCCCGCCACTGCGTCGTGACGATCCATAGGATATTCGGGCGAAACTTCATGGTGCGGAAAAAAGTAATATCACTCGCGGAGACACCATGCCCGGCCAATTACGATTTGCCAGTCGCGGATTGCCAGCTTGGATGAGACCGAACGCCGGCGCCCTCGCGCCGGCCCAGCCACCCCGCCCCTTCGGACGCCATGAAACTCCACCCTGCCCTCCTCGCCCTTTGCTCCACTCTGTCGCTCGCCCCGCTCGCCCGCGGCGCGCCGTCGACCGGCAATCCCTTCTACGGCGATCCGCCCAACGCCACCCACCCGTGGGCCGTGCACGACCAGAACCGCCCCCAGCCCAAGCGCGTCGAACCTGGCACCTACAGCACGCCGGCCCAGCCCGGCCAGCCGCCCTCCGACGCCATCGTCCTTTTTGACGGCACCGCCGCGACGCTCGACAAGTGGGAGGCCGACACGAAGCCGTCCGAACCTTCCGCGCCGACCAAGTGGGTCGTCAAGGACGGCGCCCTCGAATGCGTCCCCAAGTCCGGCTATGTCCGCACGAAGGAGCAGTTCGCCGACTGCCAGCTCCACGTCGAGTGGGCCGCCCCCAGGAACGTCCAAGGCGACAGCCAGGGCCGCGGTAACAGCGGCGTGTTCCTGATGGGCCTCCTCGAGATCCAGGTCCTCGACAACTACAACAACCCCACGTACGCCGACGGCTTTGCCGCCTCCGCCTACGGCATCAACCCGCCGCTGGCCAACGCCCTCCGTGCGCCCGGCGAGTTCCAGGTCTACGACATCGTCTTCCGCCGCCCGGTGTACAAGAACGGCCAGGTGGTCGACCCCGGCTACGTCACCGTCTTCTGCAATGGCGTCCTCATGCAGGACCACACGCCCATCGAGGGCCCCGGCGGCCACATGAAACGCTCCGTCTCCGGTCCCTTCCCGGAGAAAGGTCCGCTCAAGCTCCAGGATCACGGCAATCCTGTTCGCTTCCGCAACATCTGGTATCGCCCCCTCCCCCCGCGCTCCGTCGAGGGCGGCACCGACGG
>JAPLTR010000394.1 GCA_026398065.1 Verrucomicrobiota bacterium
GACTCCGGTCAGGCCCGCCAAGCCGGGCCTTCCCTCCGTCGGAAGCTTGCCATCGTTCCCAACCTCACCCACTCCCTCGGGAGCAACCAACAACCCGCCCAGTCTCTTATCGTAGGTGGTCCAAGAGTGTGAGTCCGGTCAGTTTGGGCGCGTAAATATAGCGGCGCACTGAAACAGGACCTCCGCTATTCTCCGTCGAAGTGTTTCGACACGTTCGCGCTACCAGCCGGTCAATGGAGGGCAGCCAACCCGTTGCTTGCGGATATCGGTGAACGATACCACGAACACCGCCGCGCTCTCATGCGCCACCTCTGGTTGGGGCTGACCGACATCTACAATTTCGTTCACGACCGTGACCTCACGCCTGCCGAAGTCGCCCGGGTAAGCAAGAAGCAGGCTGAAGCCGAGGCCGGCTTCAAAGGCATCCTCAAACTTCGCGCCCTTCACCGCGAGTTGGACGAAGGCGTCCTCGCCGCCTACGGCTGGACGGGGCAGGTCGTCCTGGGTCACGATTTTCACGAAGTCGAGACCCTCCCTGAGAGTGACCGCGTTCGCTACACCATCAGTCCCGCCGCTCGAAAGGAAATCCTCCGCCGTCTTCTCGCCCTAAACCACGAACGCGCCGCCCAGGAAGCTGCTGCTGCCGCCGTCATTGTAGCGAAGAGGCCGGCGCGTAAACCCAAGGCAGCCAAACCAACGATCCCCGACGAGCTTGGTCTCGGCCTCGATCTGCTCGGGCGAACGGCCACCACTCCGACCGGGCCCGACTTCTCCCTTTTCGACCAGGCATACCCGGCGACCTCGGCGGACCAATTGGTCTGCGCAATTTCCTTGGAGTTCATCGAGTGGCGGCAATCCCTGCCCACCGATGACCATTTGGACGGGTTAATCCTAGCGACTCATCCCGAGCTGTGCCGAGTGCTGGCCCCCCAATCGGCTGGCTCCAAAATTGACGCTTTGGTGGTCCCGTTGCAGAGCGATTTGGCGACCATCGGCAGTCAGGGACTCAAGTGGACCCAATGCGTGCGCTACTTGGTCGAGCACCGGAAGGCACTCATTGTTCAGAATACCGCAAACGGACGGCCCATATCCAAGGGACCACAGTTTGACGCTGTGCGGGCCAGCTTACCGCAGGGCACCGGTGGTTTGGCCGCGATGGCACTCACCACGCTCGCTCAAATCAGGAAGCTCCAGGCGACGAACTCGCTCAACCCGACGCAGCTCGCCGCCTCAAGCACCCTTACTCAACTTCACGCGAAATATGCTTTAGCCTAAAATACATGTTATGAGCACGCTCGAGGAACTGACGGCCACCCCATTCAAAACGACACCCGACGTTTGGGTGCAACGTCTCGTGATCCTTTCGAAGCTGGTCCCGCAACCCGTCATCGTGCGGGACGTGAAGTTGAAGCCAGGCCTCAACATCGTATGGGCCGAGGAGCCGGAGTCCGACACCGATACGAGCGACATCGCGGGCCACAGTGCAGGCAAGACCTCGTTCTGCCGACTCCTTCGGTATGTTCTCGGCGAAAGGACTTTTGCCAACAAGGGCAACATGGTCGCCATCAAGAAATCCTTCCCGAACGGCTACGTCGCTGCGGAGATATGCGTCAGGGGGTCGGTTTCGGCCGTGCTTCGACCGTTGGGCGACAATCGGAATTCATACGTCCGCAAAGGTGCCACCATCGAAGACCTATTCGTGGATAAGGGCGAGGCCGCTTATCAGGACAATTACCCGGAGAAGCTGGGCCTCGACGCACTTCTGCATGATCTTGCGTCGTCAACTGTCGTGCGCACCAACGAGACGATCAAATGGGGACACTTGCTGGCGTGGTGCACTCGCGACCAAGAGGCGCGTTTTCAGAACGTTTACGATTGGCGGTCACCCCGCAGCGAGTCGGAGTGGCCGGCGTTCCGATTCCCCAAAGCCGATCCGCTCTTTGTCATGCGCGTCACGCTGGGCCTGTTTCTTCCGGACGAACTGAAAGCCGAAGAGACCCTCGCGGAGCAGATGAAGCTGCTGGAGAAAACGGAGGCTGAGTTGGAGCGCGCGAGACGCGAACCAGACTTCTGGCGCCAACACTACGACTCAAAGTTGAGACTACAGCTCAAGGGCTTCCTTCCCAGCGATACCGGGGAAATCGAAAAAGCTCCGGTCGCCTCGGACGATGTGACATTCGACCTCAAACGCTTCGTCGGCAAAGCGAAGTATCTAATCGATGAACAGGTAGCCGCCACGCAGGGCGAGGTCTCGAAAACGCAGGCACAGCTTGATGCGGTTAACGAAGAGCTCGCGGACGGCCGCACTGAACTCGACCAACTTCGAGTGCTATTCAATGTCGGTGAAAAAGCCGTCGCGGAAATTAGCGCGGGTCTGAAAGACAACGAAGTCGTCCGCGAGCGAATCGCCAAAGACGGCAACCGGGTTTGTCACTACGGCGACGTGCTGATCGGTGAGTGCAGCTACGTGAAGAACCGCCAGCAGATCCTCAAGGGCTCCGAAGTGAAGGAGGTCCATGCGCTCGAACAGATGGAGGCAGCGCGAACGGCCGCTCGCACCAAGCTGACCGCCCAGCACTCGGCACTCGTGACGAAAATTCGACAGTTGGAAGCAAAGAGGACGGAAATCACGAAAGAACAGAATCGCCTGTCTGGCGCTGTCCGTGACCTTCAGAGCAAGAGTTCCGCACTCGATGCCGACCTGGCGGAGGTAGTCAGTTGGAAGTCTCGCGTCGAAGCCCCGGAGAAATACGAGAAACTCAAAGCCACCGTCGAAGCTATCGCCAAGATGAAGGGGGCCATCGACACGCAGTTGGTGGACTTAAACGTCCTGCTGGCAAAGCATGACAAGAACCGCGAATTGTTGAATTCGCTGTTTTCGGCAGCGGCGAAGAAGGTTCTGCCAACCACCGCCTACGACGGCCGGGTTGAATTCGCGGACCGTGAGTTGAGTTTCCAGATCACCCATGGCGGGGCCATGACCGGCGAGGCGATGGAGACACTCGCCGTGCTTTTGGCGGACATCAGTTGCCTGATCTACAACTCGCTTTCCAAGGATTCGCTGCTCCCGGGGTTTTTACTGCACGACAGTCCTCGCGAAGCAGACCTCGGGCTGCGCCTCTATCACAGCTACATCCGTTTCGCCGCGTTGCTTGACGAGCATTTCAAGAAGAACGGCGGCTGCCCGTTCCAGTATATCCTCACGACGACCACGTCTCCGCCAAAGAACCTGAGCAACGGCAACCTCATCGCCCTGCGACTCGACGCATCGAAGGAAAACGAACTCCTGTTCCGGCGAAATTTGTCCCGACCGCCGGACAGCGAGCAGCTAGAAATGCTGCCAACGCCGCAGTAGTGCCTCCCTCAATTCCAGCGAACTATGGCACCCCAAATCTTAAAGGGACGTTACGTCTTGAAGCCGCTCGCCTACAGCGGGCGGCTCTCCGAAGTTTTTCCGGCACTCGACTTGACCACGGACAAAAAGGTCGCGGTTAAGCTGTTTCACAAAGGCCTCCCGGATGACTTGGTCATTCGCGAGGCGTTTCAGCGTGAGAGTCATCGCCTGATCGATCTCAGGCATGCCAGCATCGTTTCGATGCTCGACTACGGCACGGACGGGCCAGATGGACGCGCGTTTGTCGTGCTCGAATGGGGCGGCGAGCCAATCGACAAGTGGCTCAATGGCGAATGTCCCTATCGCGATTGGAATGAATTCTACGAACAGATTGGGCGGCAGTTGTTGGAGGGCATTGCCTACGCCCACTCACGTGAAACCGTTCACCGCGAACTCAAGCCTTCCGATTTTCTCATTGATGAGGAAGGCAGGTTTCGTCTCGCGGATTTCGGCGTTTCCAAGTTTCCAGAGTTCATTGATTCCGCCTTGGACATTGGTTCGTTTCTGAAAGCAAACGAACCCTTCTCACCGGCGACCGGCTACGACCCGGCATACTCATACACCACCGATGTGTGGGGCTATGCGGCAGTCTGTCTGCATATTCTAACCCGAGGAAAACTGAAGACGTGGGCCGACATTGCCCCCGCCCTCAATTCATTGTCGGCCCCCACCCCCGTCCGTGAGGTTCTGCACGACGCTCTCCGCCCGACAGCGTCGGAGCGCCCCGAAGATGCTCAGGTTTTGCTGGATCGCCTTAACGTCGTCATGCGCCAGGCGAGACCGACCGTCAAAAAAGAGACGTGTTTTCTCAATCTGACGGACAACGCGATCAACAAACTCCGCCAGCAAATTCCCGGGCTCGAAAGTCGGCGCGAAGCAGAAAGCTTTATTGAGAACGATCTATTGGGCGGAGGCTCGTTGTGCAAACTTCGGACATGGGACGCGACGACGCGGAAGGAAAGCATCGTGCCTGACCAACTCGGCCTTGTAGGCGAAACCCTCAAATTGGTCGTGGCAGTTGATCGACAATCACGCGCCATGTTGACCGTAATTTCAACGGTGCGACCCATGTCCGACGGCATTCTCGAAAAGGAGCGCAATCAGGGATGGACGACTGAACTGATCTACAAGGTTGGTCGCCCTTACTCGGTGCCGGACGCACAACAACTCATTGAGTCGCTGATGCGCGGCGTGGAGTATCACGAAGAGCAGGCAGGCGCGCGAAAACAGCAAGACGAAGAAGAGAGGCTTTTCCGCAACTGGTCCGACCTGCTTCAGGTGCGCATGGACCACTGTCGTGAAGACAAGGGTTACAATTTTCGAGGAAGCGAGCCAGAGGGTAATCGCATCACTTTCAGCATCACGGACACACCTGATCCGAGCATCATCGAGGAGACATGGATGGTGGAAGGCACTTACCTTTCCGGTGTCGTCGATGCGGTTTCGGACGACAGCATCACGCTCTACATCGACGAAGCCGACGCGAAGACGCCACCCAAAGAGGGGCGACTTGTGGTCGATAAGCGAGCCACTCAAAAGCAACTCAAGATTCAATTGGAGGCGCTGAATATCATGCGCCAACCGCGCACGGAACGTCAGGAGATTTTGAAACGGCGGATTCTTCATCCATCGGACGCCGAGAGCGACCAGCACGCCGCTCCGGTAGGCAAATGGTTTTCTGGCCAACTCGACGACAACAAGAAAACCGT
This sequence comes from Verrucomicrobiota bacterium, assembly GCA_026398065.1. Lineage (GTDB taxonomy): Bacteria > Verrucomicrobiota > Verrucomicrobiia > Opitutales > Opitutaceae > GAS368. The sequence continues at coordinate 5,104 of JAPLTR010000394.1, forward strand.
CATTCAGGCGGCACTCGCGTCGCGCGACATTTTTGTGGCCGAAGGCCCCCCGGGCACTGGCAAGACGACCTTTATCGCAGAATTGATTCTACAGTATCTCGCACGCTATCCCCAAAAGCGCATTTTGCTGACCTCGCAGACCCACATTGCGGTGGACAATGCGATAGAGCGCGTCGCAAAGCACCGTCCTGACCTTCGCATCACCCGGGTTGGCCGGCGCGAAGCTAAAGTGGCCGACTCGGTTCATCGCTACCTTCTCCAGAACCGACTCGATGAGTGGCGCAAACGGGTCTATCAGCAGGCCACCGACTTTCTTAAGCGCAGAGCCAAACAAGAGGGGTTGGATGTGAAGGAGATTCAAATGGGGCTTGATGCCGGCCTGCTCGTTAAGGGGCAGAAGGATCTTCGTTTGGCTGAGGAGGGAGAATCGGAGCGACTTGTCGAACTCGCCGAGGTTGGACGTCAGTTGGCGGAGAAGGACCAGCAGCAGAATCCCACGGTGGATGCCACCAAAGCGATGTTCCTGATCCAGGAGAAGGAGCGATTGGAAGATGATCTCGGGATGCTGCGGAAAACAATCAAGGAGCGGGCGGGGCTACTTCGGCAACTCCGCGCAAGCTTCAAGAAGGTTTATCCGGACTACGCTGATCTGGCGGAAAAACCGGTGGAGGAAATCATCGAATGGCAGGACAGTTTGGTTGGCTCGTCTCCAGCCGCTAATCGTTTTCGCGCGCTCTTCGAACTGAATGCCGAATGGATTCAACGTTTCGCGCTGCGCGAAGACTGCGAAGAAGCGATCCTCATGGACTCTGATCTGATTGCGGGCACCTGTATCGGGATTGCGGGCAGTGATGCCGAAGGGGAGACCTACGGGCTGTGCATTCTGGACGAAGCCTCTAAAGCTTCGTTCCCCGAGGCGCTGGTGCCTTTGATTCGCAGTGAAAAATGGGTGCTCGTCGGCGACCAGCGCCAGTTGCCGCCGTTCGTTGATGCTGTTTTGCGCGACAAAGAGATGGTGGAGTCACGAGAGATCGACCCCGCGGTCGTCAGAGAAACTCTGTTGACCCGGCTTTCTCAGCGAGGGATTCCCGATCACGCGCGGGCTATGCTTTATCGACAGCATCGGATGGTGGCCGCAATCGGCGATTTGGTCAGCACCGTTTTCTATGAGGGCCGACTTGAAAGTGTCGGTGAGCACAAGGCGCCCCCATCCGTGACGCAGTGGCTACCGAAACCGGTGGTCTGGTATTCCACGTCTAAGGAGCCTGATCGCAGCGAGCAAAAAGCTTCCAATGGCAGTTGGATGAATCCCTTGGAAGCAAAGTGGACCCGCCTCCTCTTGGATCGACTGGAGTTCTATGCGGCCGCTCATGCTCCCAAGCACGGAAGCGATCAGCCCGTGGAGCCACTGAAGGTGGTAGTGCTCACCGGCTACTCCGCGCAGCGGACGCATCTTGAAAACGCGCTTCAATCTGAGCACCGACCTCACCTCGAATTCGAATTTCATACCGTCGACGCCTATCAAGGTCGCGAAGCGGATGTCGTCGTGTTTTCTATCACACGTTCAAATCGGCAGGGGAAAGCCGGTTTCCTAGCCGAGCGAGAGCGTATCAATGTAGCCCTGTCACGAGCCCGCTATGGACTCTGTGTGATCGGCGACGCCGACTTTTGCCGAGCCCTAGGTGGCCAATCGGCCCTTTCGGAGGTGCGCGAATACATCGAAAATCATCCAGACACCTGCTTGTTGAAGGAGGGCGTAAAATGACACCCGAAGACGTAGCCGCACGCTACAACAAGTTGCCCGGTTTTCGGTTGGTCGATTACCATTCGGTCGCATTGCCTCTCTGGTTGATCACGTTTGACGCTCTTGTAATCGCCGAAAAAAAACGCCCCGTCGTTGATGAGTTCATTCTTCGGGCGATTGAACGCAAGGTGGACACAATCCCTGATCTCGCCGGTTTCCTTGGTCTAAGTGAAAAATTGATCTTGCGACGTCTCGGCACTCTGACGGGTGGCGATTTCGTGGTGGCACTACCAGGTAGTGACCGAACAACGGCGACGCTAAAACTGACGCCGAAAGGGTTGGAACTCGTTCGTGACACGGCGCGAACTCCACCTCGACGCGAAAAGCTCGTGTTGGCTTATGATGCCATTGCCCGGCAACCCATCGTGGGCCGAATCGCCCGGGAGTCGCTCAGAAATCCGCAGCAAATAAAGCAGTATGGGCTGTTCGAGCTTCCTGCTTTGCCGGGTCGTGCGCCCGACGACGACGAGCTAAGCCGAATTAATTACAACACCGCGCTCCCAAAAGAGACGCGTAAGGACCAAAAAATTCATCAGGTTCTCTCCGCCCAAAAGATCGGCACGATGGCCCGCCGATATCGCGAGGGCGTCATGCTTATCTACTGTGGGGCCTCGGACGCCGAACAGGTAGCCGTGCGTTTTTTCTCCATCGACGGCCGGCCGATGCCGGAAGTTGATCGGGGATTCCAAGCCAACCGGGGCTTGCAGCGCCTGAGCATCCAAGAGCAACTCAGGCAGCATCGTGCCACGTTGGAGAAAGAACTCATGCTCGACGGTGACTACAAAGCCGTCGTCGAATTCGGAAAGCAGTCGGGACCGTCACCGGATGTAAGCGCCACCATCGCGGAAAACGCGAAACGGTCCGCAGCCATCGAGGAGAAAGAGCGGCAGGTTTCAGCACCCTCAACGCCTGCGACCGAGGTTCACGCGCTCAAAGCTGAAATTGCGAAACTGGTGGAGGAAAAGGCCGCCGCGCAAAAGTTGATCGAGACCAGTCAGGGCCGTTTCCTTGAACCGCAGGAGCACGTGCCTCTCTTCGAACGCGCGTTGCGAGAAGCACGGAAACGCCTGCTCGTGATTTCACCATGGATCAACGATCGCATCATGGAACCGAAGGTGCGCCCGCTCGAAGAGTTGCTCAGGAAGGGCGTCGAGGTCTACATCGGCTTCGGAATCACGGAGCGTGGCCCGGAAGACAAGAAGTCCCGCCAAGGCGATCAGACGCTGGCGTGGCTTCAACAGAAGGCGGCACAATATCGAAACCTTCACGTCGTCCGACTCGGCGACACTCACGCCAAGGTCCTCTTGGTGGATGACCAATTTGTGGTCGTCGGAAGTTTTAACTGGATGTCTTTCGGAGGATTCGACCGCAACGAGAACGGGGTCCGGGTGGTGCGAGAAGAACTGAGTTCCGTTGTCACCGCGCCAGGGTTGATCGAACAAATGTTTAAACGGTTTCGCGCACGGTTCGACAAATACACTGGCGGTTCGACACTACAGAAGGCGGCGGAGCCAACGGCCCTCGAAAAGCTCGCGTTCCCTGCGGCTCCGAGCGTCGAATCCAAAGCCACAGTTTCACCAAAAGCAGAGCCCAAGCCGGCTCCGCCCGTTGCTCAGCCGCCCACGCCTCCTTCCGCAGCCCAGCCCGGCATGACGATGGGGCTAACGCCAAAGATGATTGCTACCCATCTGCGCAAAAAGCCGTTTGTGGTGATCTCCACGGCAATCGAGAAGAAGCACTTTGCGACGATGGACGCCATTCTACCTGACGAGGTAATCAAGGTTATCTATACCGAGTTCGGCGCGCCGCTTCCTTCGCCGTCGGAAATTGCACTGCTCAAGACCGAATCGAAGGTGCCTCCTCCCTAGCATTGGGTGCGAACGATGAATGCCCTGAACGACGGTCTCGCAGAACTCGCCGCCGCTTGCGCCGAGGAGAAGATCAACCTGTTGGCGCTTATTGGACGAACCGCAAGGTGGGTTCATCCGGATGTTTTTCGAGAATTGCCGGTTTGGTATCCTGAACGCTGGCGTCGGCAACCCGCGGCGAATAGCGCATTCACCAAAATTCTCACGAACACCAACCCTCGCTCGAAGCGTGTGGAAGAAATGACTGAGGCGAACATCTACGCAGAGCGTGCGCTGGTTGCTGCACTTGGTCTAAGATTGGGAGAAAAACCTTGCAATTGGTCAGTCTGCCACATTTGGGGCATTGACGATCCGGGATTCACCAAGCCCAACACAATCGTTCAAGACGGCAAATTTTACTCGTGTGTCGGGAATATGATTCTTCTGCCGACGCCGCTCAAAGGACTCACCGATAGCGATCCGGAAGCCAAGGAGTCGTTGCGCGTCCGTGCATTTGAACTTTATCGTTGGGTCTGCCCCATCGACGACGCGCCAGAGCTTGGCCGAAAGATTTCTGAGGGTTGGCGGCCTGAAAGGTATCCCGCCGTCTGGAGAGACCCTGAGCTGAGTTCTCTCGCTATCGATTTTGCGCAGGCTCGTAAGGCCGAAATCCTACGCCAACTCACAGCTTCTCCTGGACCGCTATACCCAACTGAAACGGTTCGCTCTGCGGTGGGCTATTGGACCGCTTTTCAAACGCTGGCTTACGGGGAAACGACTTTCCCCGCGGTCGAGTCTTCGCCTCGCCCTCCCCATTCTAGCGGGGACACCCCGCAATGCCCAGACCAGGACCGCTCCGTCGCCGCTGAGGTTTGAGGCCGCTCGCTCTCATTGCGCGCTCGCGTTCCGTAGAGTGAACAGCCCCTTACTTGACCGCAAAGCCGCCGCCGCAGAACCACTGGCTTTCCGCCGCTGCCCGGTGCATCGCGCCCTCCCAAGTATTTTTGAGGTTTGCCTCCCAGCTTACTGCGCGAGCGGTCATCTCTAATCGCACAGCTTCAGCGCCACCAGCGGCATGTAGGTTCACCAGCGACTGACGAATGCCAGCAAGGTGATTCGCTGCATTGAGAGAATACAGAGATCCAAGATCGAACGTGGCCAAGTGACGGCGCAATCGCGCTGCGACGGTAGGCCCCCAAGCAGCCGGCGGATCTGCGGAGAAAACGAATGCGGCGCCCGCTGCCGTGACCACGTCCGCCTTGAGCCACGTCTCCGAATCGAAGTCGTCAAAGTAAGGATGCAAAGTCTCTTCAGCGGCATTCGTGGGACGAGCCGTCATTTTCTCCCCCTGACAGCGCTCACACGTTGGCACCAAATTTCCAGGCGCGACGGTCAAAAGCGTATACTGTTTCTTCGGGAGATGGTGATCAAGCTCCGCGGTGCCACCCACGCCGCACAGAGGGCATGTGGGACTTCCAACAAGGATACGATCATAGTAAAGCCTGCCGGGTCCTTTCACCATTCGTTCGGAATATACATCGCTCAGCTGGTTCTTAGTCAGCCCGTCGACATCACCTGAAACTGCGATCTGATGGAGTTGGTTGCCGGCCGCCGCGTGTGCGTATTCGGCTGACGCTTGAACGATCTTCGGGCGCACGGCTATCAACTTAGCTCTCAGTTTTCCGCGAGCTTTTTCGATGCAGGTGTCAAACACGTCGCCAACATCAAGATGCGCCCCGTCGTCTGCGACTGGAAAATCAACTTTTCTCATTGGATGATTGCCGAGTCGCAAAAATCGCGCGAAGCGAGGCGCGCGCTTCCTCTCCCAACTGACCGTCAAATTGCGCAAGGGCCTCCTCCAATGATGCGGATTTTGCAGCCACATCTTTGAGCAGTATCTGGAAGCCCGCGCGCGCAACTTCCAGTTTGAAAACCTCGCGTGTTAGGGTGCCGACATTCTCGCCGAAGGTTTCGATTTCCGGCCGCCTCGCATCGGAAACATTCCCGGACCGATTCAACACCCAGACACAGCGTAGAGGAACTTCTTGAAGCACAACCGGTGAGTGCGTCGCCACTATAGCCACCGCGTTTCGGTGTGTGAGCAGCCAGGAGGCTGCCCGAACGAATGCTGAAAGTAACGGAGGATGGAGATGAGACTCTGGTTCGTCGAGCAGCACCAAGGTCCGCTCTTCAACTACCTCCACGAGACGGGTGAGCGTTAGAAGAACGATCTTGTGGCCGGAACTCAGCCCTTCAAACAGTTCGAGGGCCGCGACCCGTAACGAGGGACTTTTTCTAGCAGATAAAAGCTTTGAGATTTGTGCGTCCTTGAAGAGTGGATCTGATTCCAAGGGGGCTAATACTCGCCTCCAGAGGAACGATTTTGGCTCACGAGTGCATGCGTGGAGACTCTCCACGAATTCTGCTCCCAAGGTTGAACTTGATTTCGTTTCCCCGGCCGGCCCCTTCAACCCAACATAGTGATAACGAAAGGGCCGCAACGTTGGGACGGGGGGCGAAAGTTGTTCGAAGCTATCAAACGCGCTGAATGATACTGAAACCAGATTCGCGATGGGCTCAGGTTCATTCAACTGGCCGCTTCGGAAACTCCCCGTCACCTCCGAGTTTTTTCCGCCGATCAAGAGCGATTTCGCCATGTGATGAAGCGTGAACGACTTTCCGACTCCATTCTTTCCAATAAGAACGTGTAGATTCGTCGGTGGCTGGGAATCCGGTTCAACTACAAAACTCAGCCCGCCCTCCTCAGGAGTGGGTAGTTTCGTCGCTGGCGTATAAACGAGCGTGAATGGAATCACCACCGCGCCGCCTTCAAGAATGCGACGGAACTGTCCTTCAACTGTCTTTGGAGTAACAAACCGTAGCAAGGATCTCTGTGTTACTTCCTCATCTCGGACAGACTCCCACAATTTGGCATCGGCAACGACATCGCGAAGCGCCATCAAAATCGCTTTACGGAGACCTGCTTCCAATCCCATTAGCTCCTGATAGTATGAGGCGTCTTGTCCGACGGAAAAAAATGAAGAGTCCAGTTCAAAGAACGCGCCCGGGACAGGTGTGAACCGAACGTCTTCCTTGATATTCTTCAAATCCCTGACGCCCGGCGCTAGTCCGCGCTTTCCGATTTTTACGTCACCGATGCGGGTCTTTTTTCCCGAAGCGTCGAAGACAAACAAATGGTAGAGTGTCTCAAACTTCCCCCAGTCGTCCCAGTTGTCGCTGAGTAACCAAGCCTCCAGCCGGCCTTCTTCAGGCAAATCCTTTGGACCAGATGCGATTTTGAAAGGTAGCTCCACGCGGGAAACGAATACGATTCACGGAGGCGGCCTGCACGTGTAAAATTAGAGCTTTGAGAGGAGCGTTTTCGCCGAAAGACCCCAGCAGCTCGCTCTCGTTGCACCGCTCGCGCATCCATGGTTAGCATAGCCTGTCCCCTGTGGGCTGCCTCATTGTAGCACCTGCGCCGGCTGGCGGTCCTGCGGCGCGAGCGCCTCGGCCCGTCCGCGCCTCAAGGTATTGCTCGCCAAGCCTGCGCTCCACCTTGCGCTGACGGTGCTGGCCGGAGGCATCCCTCCGGGGCGGCCGATTTAACGGTTCGGCTCGGGTTGGGGTCCGCGTGGCGCGGCCCGCCACGATGCGCCCTCGTTGGGGCGCTTCAGCCTAAGGAAAGTCATGAACTCGATTGAATCCGTCACCGTTGCTCCCGCTCGCGCCTTCAAGGCGCTTTCCGCCGATGATCTCCGCCGCTGTGCTCCGTCCGTTTTCGCCGAGCACGCGCGGCCGGGCGTCTCCTCCCGCTACACCTTCGTTTCCACAGAGCAGGTCGTTGCCCTGCTGGGCGCCGAGGGTTGGGAACCCGTCAAAGCATCCGAGCAACGCGTCCGACACGAGGACCGGGTCGGATTCCAGATGCACGAGATTCGTTTTGCGCGGCGCGTTGATCTGGAGGCCGGAGCGTTTCAGGTCGGCAGCGCACGCGCGGAAATGATTCTGCAGAATGCGCACGATGGCAGCCGGGCTTACCGCATCGATGCCGGGCTTTATCGCTTGGTGTGCCGCAATGGTCTGACCGTGGCGGACGCGGATTTCGCGCATGTCTCGATCCGGCACGTCGACGTTTCCGCGGACGCGTTCGCGAAGGCGGCGCAGTCCGTGGCCGAGAATACGCCGCGGGCACTGGAGGCCGTCGCGAAGTGGCAGGCGGTGTCGCTGCCGCAGGCAACGCGCGTTGAGTTCGCGCGGCGCGCGGCGGCGCTGCGCTGGACGGCGGAGAATCCGGTGATGCAGGCGCTCAACCCGGAGAAATTGCTCGCACCGGTGCGCTATGGCGATGCGGCGACGGATCTCTGGACCACGTTCAACGTAGTGCAGGAGCATCTCGTGCGCGGAGGCGATCGCTACGTCGCGCGCGGCGACGGCTTTGGCTTCCGACGCAATCGCACGCGTCCGGTCGGAGGACTAGGCGAGGGCCAGAAGCTCAACAAGGCGTTGTGGTCCCTCGCGGGCGAGTTCGCCAACAACTGAACGGCTCCGATCACGGGGGCGGCGATTTCGCCGCCCCCTTTTTTTGCGACTAGGAGGCCGCTTCGGGGCGCGGTTTGTAAGCTCCGGACCCGATCAAATGCCGGCGCAAAATCTCGGCCGAGCCGGGGTGTTCTCGCGGGACACCCCCGGCGGCGTAATACGTCAGCTCGGCGCGATGTTCCTCCTGCTCCAGCCAGCCGTCGTAGAGGAAATAGAGCCACCGTTGGAAGTGAAAATCTTCCTCGGCGCGTGGCTCGCCCGCGCCGTCCGTGGCGCGCGGGAAGGAATCGCCGGAGAAAGCCGTGTCGCGGAAACCCGGAACGAGAAAGTCGTAAGCGCCATCCACGCCTTGCAGGAAGATTAACGCTTCGTTGTAGGGGAGCACGCGCACCCAGCCCTTTTCACTTTGCCTCATCCAGAGGCGAAAGAATCGGACGACCTCCCGAATTTTTTCCTGATGTCGGTGAAAATCCGCCGGGGCCAATCCCGGCTGTTGGTAAAGCTGAGGCACGAATGCAAACGTGTCCCGATCCTTGCCCGGATAAACGCAGAGCTGATCGCCCAGCATATTGTTGGCTCCCGCGACGACCGACATCTGGCAGGCCGCGACCGCGGCATCGAGCACGTCGGCGCCGGCGGCGGGATTGGCCTTCGCCGCCGCGGCGATTTCGCGCACCACCACGTCGAACGGAAGTGTGTCGCTCGAATCACGGCCCGGGTGCCCATTCCAGCCGTTGTGATGGAAATAGCGATTATTGAGTTCGAACCAATCGACATCGTAAGCGGTGAAGATCCGTTCCGGGAGCGGACGGCCGCTCAAGAACAACGCGTCTCCGACTTGGCGCGGTTGCAGCGCGACAAACTTCATGCGCGGTTCGGTGCGGATCAGGTCCGCCCGCTTGTTGAGCCCATGCGCATTCATGAACTCCCGCAGCGCGGCGGCGTGTCGGTGCTGAAACTCCGCCATGCCGCCACTGAGGCCGAGTCGGCAGACGATGAAGTTCATTGCCGTCGTGAGTTGAATCGGCTCGCGATGACGATACGGCCAGGCGACGGCGGCGTGCGCCGCTTCCTTGATGGCTTCCGGCGTGACATCACGCAACGGAGCGAGGTGCTGTTTGTCGAACGGGAGGAACTTTACCAGGGGATCGCCCTGAACATGATCAGTTTTCATAGTATCCAATTTTCCAATCCAATTACCCCCGGTTGTAGGATTCGGAACTTGAACAACTATGGCTGACCCTTGAGCACCTATCTTAACGATTTGTTTTCAACTCCGGGGACAACTGTTGAAACCGCCGGCTCGTTAAAGCCGAGTTGCAACATGGCGGATGCGCCGGAAAACGCACGCCAAATCTAATTTCCGAATCTGCCTCTACCGTTTTCACGGGAGGCGGACTGGCCCGTTCTCGGTAGACGCGCGACGCTGCCGCGCATCGCAAATGCCTTTGACTGCGAACGAGCCGGCCCGGTGGCCGGTGCCGCACGAACCATCAACCCGGCTCCGCCGGATCAATCGCATGAACAATGGAACCGCCGAAAACCGTCCCTCGCCCACGAGCGAGACGCCAGATGAACTCGCCAAACTGAAAAAGGAACTGCTCGCCGCCGAAGTCCGACTCGCCAAGGCGCGCGCGACCGTCACGGGAGCCGAAGTGGACATCAAAGTCCTGAACGCGCGATTGCGGGCGCTCGTGCGGTGACTTAGTTCCTTCCCGCTGCCTAAAAGCCCGCTCAGCCGAGCGGGCTTTTTGTTTCAGCCATGGACTGGATTTAGTCCCGAAAGGTGATGCTCGCTGCGCTCGAATTCTTCCAGCTCTGCCCCGTCCGATAGCGCCCCATTTTATGGGCGGTCAAGGTAGTATCGCTGCGCGATCTCCACCACGCGCAAACATTCCGCTTCCCCCTCGTTGCGGATAAATCCGCCGCCTCGGCGCTCCATCAGCGCTTTGACTTTCGCCCATCCCGAGCGGGCGCTCAAACGGGCAGCACCCGCGATCACTCGACACGACGTTGAGTAGGGAAACGCGGCTCGCGCGAGCGCTCACCATGCGCGTTTATGAAGCCAAACTCGTCTACTCGCTCGTTTCACTCGGCGACGAAACCCGTCTCGATAAGCCCGTCAGGATTGCGGAGTATCTGCGTTCCGCCTTTGAGGAAAATCCGATGCAGGAAGCGTTCTACGCGGTGTATCTCGACCGCAAGAATCACCCCATCGGACGCCACCTAATCACCCTTGGCACCGTGGACTCGACCTTGGTTGCCCCGCGCGAAGTCTTTCGCGGCGCGATCATCGCGAGTGCATCCGCCCTCGTCGTTGCTCACAACCATCCCTCCGGTGACCCCGCCCCAAGCCAAGCCGACGTTCGCGTGACCCGCGCTCTTCGTGAGGCTGCGAAGATCATCGAAATCGCGTTACTGGATCACGTCATTGTCGGCGACCCGAAGGCCGATCCGCTTGGTGTCGGTCACTATTCGTTCCGTGAGGCCGGCCTCATCTGAGACAAAGGCGGGCCTCGTCCTCTAAAATCGATGCGAGTGTCGATACGTGGAGGCAGCTCTGGCGCCGAGAGTTCACGCCGGCGCGGCGATGGCTTGCAGTTTTTGCTACAAGCCCCGGCAGGCTCGCCTGCCTCGCGCGGTCCGTGCGCGGACGAGCATTCAAACGTTCGCCGATTTCCTTCTCCGTCAGCACTCGCGATCCTCGACGCGACGTTGAGTAGGTGAAACGACCTCTCGAAATTCCTCCGTCACTTGTCACGAGTTCGCCCGCTCGAGTGCCTTCACCGTTAGTTGCACACCTTCGTCCATCGATGTCGCGTATAGGCCGAAAGCATTTTCAATTTTCGTAGAATCGAAAAGGTAATCGGCACTGTTCTGATAGAGCATCTCGTGAACCTCTCGCATCGATTTGTCGAACAGGCCGAAGACTCTAGCGAGTGATTTGGAAATGACTAAGCGTTTGGCCGGTCGGCCCAACGCTTCGGCGCATCGCTCAATCCATTCGCGCCCGGTGGGTGCGGATGCAGCCGTTGGTAAATGCCACACCTTCTGGTATGCGCTTTCCTCGCCAGCCAGCCGAACAAGCGCCTTGCCGACATCGGGAGTGAACGTAAAGGAATGACGGGGGCGATCATCGAGGAGCCACCACGCCCGAGCCCCGGCCGCGAGTCTGTCGACCACAAGCAAATTGAGAAGACTTGAGCGGCAGCCAGGTCCATAGAAGTCGGCCGCCCGCGCAATCATCGCCATGATATTCCCCGCCTTCACCTCTTCCATTAAGTTGGCGGCCAGTTGAGCCCTCAGTTCTCCTTTTCGACTGCACGGATTGTAAGGAGTGGCCTCGCTCATGACACCGGTGACCTTGCCATACATATAAACGTTGTCGAAGAAGACGAGCTTTGCACTGCACGCCTGACAGGCATCAATCGTATTCCGCATAATGACCGGCCACTGTGCTCTCCAGATCGCCAGATCATATTTTAGCCCCACGCAAAGGTATACGACTGAGGAGCCGTTGACTGCTGTGAGAGTCTGCTGATAATTGCAAAGATCAGCCGCCTTCGTTTCAAACGAACCCTGATGCAGTCGCCGGCTAACGAGGCGAACCCGGTGACCCGCTGTTGCCAATTCTCGGGTCACCTCAGAAGCAATCGCACCGCCGGCGCCTAGCACGGTGTGTAATGGAGGAACCGAGCGATCTGAATCGGCACCATTCTTCATGATTCCAAAATCTATCTAGGTTCGAAATTCAACACGACTGAAATGCTCAGCGACGGAGACAGAGCTAATGTCTAGGTGGCGGTATGCGTCAGCAACAACTTCTCGCGGCGGCGCTCAGAATACCAACACCAAGTCAAGAGACTGGCGACCAACAAAGCAAAGCCCGCCGCGGTCAGCAACAAGAGGCTCATTTCGGAGGCCAGCAACATGAGTCCGACTGCAAAGACTGCTCCCAACACATGGCCGATATTCTCACACGTGTCGAAATCGCGGGTCGTGGACCGATTTTTCCAATCCACCGCCAAGCGGCGGATTCCAAATACCGTGCCTCCCCCAAAGCCGCTCGCGAACCAAGTGCCCAGCAGCATAGGCAAACGATCGAACGTGAGCGCCATCGCAACGAGAGTAACGGCGACAAACACATGGCCAACGACCACGACGCGAAAAGTCGGCAAGCTGCGGAGGACAGTAGGAGTGAGCGAGTAGCTAACCCAACCGAGTGCGAACGCCAAGCCGGCAGCGAGGCCATTGAGCCCATGAACCCGAATGAAAAAGATCGGGAGCGTATAGGCGTAGGCGAAGTAGTGCATCTGATGCACGATCATGGCCGTTCCGAGAACACCCGGAAATCGAAACGGGGCCGGTTGATGCGGAACACTGATCGATATAGACCGACGCCGCAAAATCTCGGACATCGCCATTATCGCAACGGACGCGCACACTAACATTCCGATACCGAAAAATCCGGCCGTCGCAAAACCTCCGATCCGCGCGATTCGTTTTGGGAGTGTGCCCACGGCACAACGGCGCACCGCATCCTCGCGCAGACCCTGCAGTCCACCGCTTCCCAGCAATAAAGCGGGCCAGATAAATCGCACATCCCACAAGGCAACTGCCGCCGCAACCATCGCGAGGACGATCATGGAGCGATATTGCCGCAGGGTGAACGCAAATGGATTTTGAAACAGCGCACCGAGTTGGTAAATGAGCCCAAACCCGATGACGACTGGTATGGGCATCGCTTGGCGAACTGCGTAAATAATGCTGCCAAGTTCGATGAATCCCGATGTGAAGCTCAGCGCTAGATAGACCGCGCCATCCAGAGTCAAGCCCTCTACTAGTCCTGGCCTCGGGACAGAAGAATTCTGCGCAGATATTCTCTTTGGCGCGCTCACGATCACGTTGGGCTTAATCGTGGGCCGCTGAGACCACCGACAGTGATTTAACCGGCTTTGTCGGGCACACTTCGACGCAAAGCCCGCAACCGTCGCAATGGTCTAAGACCTCGATGCGGCCGTTAGCCACGTGGATGTCCGGGCAAAAGACCACAGTCGTGCATTTGCCGCACATGATGCAAATATCATGGTCAACTTTGGCCTTAATGTTCCCGAAACGAATTTCTCGTTCATCCGCTGCAAAATGGCTTAGCGCCATCCCTCGCACTTGGGAGATGTCGGCGTAACCGGCGGAATCGAGATACTTTTCCATTTCGCCGAGAATCGAAGTAATGCGCTTGAATCCACCGCGGATCACCGCGGTGGCAAACTGCACCGTCGTGGCCCCCAGCGCCATCGCTTCAATCGCGTCAAGTCCTGTCATCAAGCCGCCGCCGGCACACACAGGCATTGGCAGTCGCTCGGCCAGAGTCCGGGTGTATTGGAGCGTAATCGGCTTCTGCCAACTTCCGAACAACGAGCACTCTCCCGCATTCGGCGCGTGTGCGATACGCGAGGACAAGCGCGGAACGAGATCGAGTGGAGGTGGCACGCGAATGGAATCGATAGCGAATAACGCTGCGATCGGTGCGTCGCGTAGCACGTCGGCTGCATAGTGCGCCGGCAGGTCCAGATTGAGTTTTGGCGCCAACGGGATTTTGAGTTGCCCAGCGAGGGCCTTGAGCAGCGTGCGCAGCTGCTCGACGCTTTTTGGCGAGCAGCGGGGATGCGGCACGTAGAACAAGTCGAGTTGAATCATGCTCGCACCTGCTGCCTGCACGGCGAGGCAGGTTGGCAGCCACGATTCAGGATCCATCGTCAACGCCCCGACACTGGCAATGATCGGAATACCAGCTTGGCGCACGGCTCCGGCGACCAGCGCCGTGCCGCTCTCTAAGGTTAACGTCTCACGACGAAAAGTGGACAGCGCCCATAAGCCGGATTGATCAATGCGTGCGCGCCGGGCGCCAAGTGGAAAGGATTCCTCGTCGAAATCCGCGATGGTCTTTGTGACAGCAGCGGCCGCGCCGGCCTCGGCACAGCGCATGATACTTTCGACGGTTTCGGTCGGCGGTGCCGACGCCATCACGACTGGATTCTTGAGCGCCAGTCCGGCAAAGTTGATTGCGAGCGAGGCCATGCGAGTTCCTGTGCGGTTGGGTTCGGTGTCGTGCTACTCGACGGACAGTTTAGGGGTTTTGCTTTTTGTTGGCGCAGTCTGAGGGTTTCGGCCCTTCAGTTCGCCTACCTTCTTGTGTTCGATCGTCTGACCGAGTCGCAGACGGAGGCCGTGTTTCTCTAGGAGTTCACCAACCATCGATGTGAGTTTTTCTTTGTGCTTCTTTTGCTCAGCGTTGATGTAAACTTGTTTCACTTCATCTGGCTCGCGCTGTAGTTCTTGGAGCAAGCGCTCCAAAATGTAGCGCGCGATGTTCATGTGCTCGACATAGATTTCACGGGTGCCCGTATCGGCGATAGCGGCGAACAGATCGTTGAGTAGCGCCTCACGGTAGACAAAATGCGGCAGGAGCGGGCCGACGAATGCATAAGTCGGCAGACCGGCTTCGTTCAATTCCTTCAGCGTGCGTAACCGCCGGGTCGCGGACGTCGCGCGGACCTCGAGGAAGCGGCTAACCGCATCATCGGTCGTGGTGATGGTCATGCCGACATCTACCTTCGGCAGCGCCTTGAACAGATCGATGTCGCGCGTGACGAGCGCCGACTTGGTCAGAATGCCGACCGTGCCGGGATACTTTTTCTCGACGAAGATCTCGAGGATGCCGCGCGTCAGGCGATACTTGCTCTCCGCGCCCTGGTAAGGGTCGGTAACCGAGGAGAACAGCACCGTCATCTCGGGGCCTTGTGCGATCAAATGATCGATTTCGGCGCGCGCGAGTTCGACCGCGTTAGCCTTGACGAAAACATAGTTACCCCACTCGGCGATCGGCTCGTCGACGAATCGCCCCATGAAGCTCGCGTAACAATATGCGCACCCGAACTCGCATCCCGTGTAAGGATTGATCACGTAATTCGCGTCCGGCAGCTTGGATTTCGTGATGATGCCCTTGGATTGAATTTCCTTAAATCGAGTCATATTCATATTTGGATCGTTGTTCAGGTTGGAGGGACGACCAGCGGGAGTTGAGTGCGGCGAAGGTGGTGCGAAAGTTGAAGACCCATTTGCCCGTCGTGCCTTTGCAGAGATAGCGCTCCCGTTCCATCCGCTGCACGAAGACTGCTGATGGCGGCTGGACACCGCACCACGTGCCGAAACCGACGACGCAGCGCATCCAGTCCATTTCGGCCGGCGAGCAACCAACGTCGCGCAACTCTCCCAGTCGAGCCTCCGTCTCCTTCCGGAGTTCGGCAGCGACGAAGGGCCCCGGAAGCGCGGCCGCCTGGCAATTTTGAAAGGTTTTGCGGTAGCGCGCGACGATGACGTGCCGCCGGGTGAACGATCCCACAATCGGGCCGCCACCCTCGTCTTTGCGCAACATCACGACGATATCGTCATCGATCACGTAGGCGGAGTGCCGAATCTTCGCGCCGTCGCCATACCAAACCCGGACGCCCGCCTCCTCAATGTCGCGCTCCACGATGCTCAGGCCGTGCTCAAAGGCTTCGCGCAATTCGGCGACGCGTTCATAGCGAATCCCGGCGGCGATGCGTTCGGTCAGCACCGGCCAGATTTGCGGCACGGTCGGAAGTCGGCGACCGGAACCCGTCGCCCGGATGCGCTTCGACGCGGACCGCAGGGCGTCGACCAACAGGAGCGTCGCCTGCTCCTCGCTGGCCGCGATCCGCCATTCGTGCAAGCGAACCAAGCGGGCGCGCGGACGATAGAGGGGCACGGCGGCGGCGGCAATCGCCTCCATGCGCTGCATCACGTGCCTGCTGTCTTCGGTGGTCGGTTCAATCGAATCGGGGAGGCGCAGCGTCGCGTCGTGTTGATAGTCCTCGGGTTGATTGGCGAGGCGCCAGACCCAGTCGATGCCAATGGCGCGCCACGCCGTTTTCGGCTCCTCGGCATAGAACACCTCCCGCTCATGCATCCGATCCTTGCCTACGACCATGATCTTGCAAAGGGCATCGACCGCCGCGCCGGCATCGGGCGGCCGAAGCCCGGTGCCGACCGCGATGGCCTCCAGTCCCACCCCGGAATTGCCCAGCAGGAACGCATAGGTTCGGGCGGCACCGTCACCGAAGCCTGAGCTGATCATCGCCTGGGCGAGCGCCGATTCCATCTTTTCGGGATGTTTACGCCGTGGCCACGAGTTGCTGGGTGAGCAGCGGATCCGTCGTGTCGAGGAGCCGATCAATCGGATTCGCGCGGCGGCTGTTAAACAGCGCGTGGATCTTGCAGTGCCCGAAGTTCACATCGAGTTTCCCGCGGAGTGCCTTCATCTTTTCCGATTCGAGCAACTCCTTGAGGGGCGTGCGAGCCAGATTGCCCAGGACCATGCTGTCATGCAGCGGTTGTCCCAAGCCGTTGATCGCCCATGGCGAGAGAAGCAGCGTGCCATTCGGCCGCAGGCCGAGTGAATGGTGCAAAAGATCGCAGGGATTCTCCGCGTGCCCGAGCGCGCTGTCGAAGAAGCGGAGTGCGCATTGCAGCTTGATGACGGGTTTGCCGTAGCGCGCCTGCAGCATGCGGAGGTGGTCGATCGCCTCGCGATACTGGCGGGGCGTCGGCATGTCCTGCGTCGCGCTCGTGCCGCGGCCCACATTGAAGAGCCGCATCAGCAGGAGCTTTTCAATGCCCCGTTTGTGCAGGTCGAAAAACAATGCGGTCAAGTGGTCCAACCCGACGTTGTGGATCGTAAGTGGGCATTCGGCGCGTGTCTTCACGCCGAGCACGTGGTATTCGGCTGCCCGCTTGAGATTCCCGGGCGCGTAGCCCTGCGGCCGGTGCGGATTATCATACGCGTCCGAGCGGTCATACGTGAAATTCAACTCGCCAATATGCGGTGCCACCTCGCCCGGTTCGACACGGGAGAGTCCCACGCCGGTAGCCGTCAACGTGATGTTCTCGCGGCCGAGCCGGCGCGCCGCCGTGTGCAGGAGTTCCAAGTTTTCGCGCACGATCAGCACATCGCCGCCGCTCAAGTCCAAGCGCACGTCGTTTCCGGCGAGGTTGTCGAGCACACGGAGTTTCTCGGCCAACGTCAGCTCTTCTCCTTTGTGCTGCAAGTAATGCGCCGAGGCGTCGAAAATATTCTCACCCTGCTTCAATTCGAATGTTTCAGGGGTGCGGTGTTCGTCGCGATAGAGTTCGACGCGACCGCCCGCTTTCTTACGCGGCTGGACCGCGTCGACGCAGCAGATCGAGCAATCGCTCGGGCAAACTAAACTCACATTCCAAATCAGGTCAGTTTTCGGGTTGTGCATGGGTGTAGGGCGTTATTTGGGGACAAAAAAAGGCCCGAGGCTTTCGCGGCTTGCGCACGACGCATTTGCGTCGGCGTAAAAACCGAAAAAGCACTCGGGCCATCCTGCCGGTTTTTAGCCGGCGCCCGACCTTCGTGGTGAAGGCCGGTATTATCCCTTGCCGAGCAAGCTGCACACTCGGCTTCGAACTACAAGCAAAAAAGCTTGCCTTGCCTTCGCATGAATGCATTCGCCCTCCAAATCCGACGAACGCATCCGGTGATTTTCCCCGCTGGCCGGGCCGAGGATTTTGGGAGCCCCTGATCCCCTTTTTTAAATCCGTGCGAAGGGCGGTAACTCAGCACGCTGCACCGCGAAGTTCCCGGGCTCGACATGGCGTTCTTTCGGTGCCGGAAACCTCCATGCCGGAGTGCCCAGAGAGGTCTAATTTTTAGTGCGAGTCGGAAGACTCGGCGTCATCCCAAAACATCGCCGCACCTTGACGAATTTATTCTTACTGGCATTCTTACTTCACGGTCGCTGAAAACTTAAAAGCCCGTAACTCGCGAGAGATACGGGCTTTTGAAGATTGGCGTCCCCACGGGGATTCGAACCCCGGTTCTTACCGTGAAAGGGTAGTGTCCTAACCGGGCTAGACGATGGGGACTAACCGCGGAGTTGGGGACGGTACGAGTGGGCCCCTCTCGCGCAAGGCAAATTTCTGGCTGTTCGGGGCGGGCGGCGGATGTGGCTCCGCCGCACGTGTTTCGGGGGCGGCCGGGCGCCGGGGAGGCGGGTGGGCGGCGTCGGGCCCGGGAGGGGGCGGCGCGGCGGGACGGGGTCGGCGGAATTCGGGCGGGGCGTGACGCATTTTGTGCGCGACCTTTGCGGTTCCGTCGCCAAAAAAGGCCTTCCCATGACGTTTGCCGCTATCTCCGCCGCGCTGCCCAAGCAGGCAGTCACCTCCATCGACGGGCTGCCGTTTCCGCACCTCGCCTCGGGCAAGGTCCGCGAGATCTTCGATCTCGGCGACGCGCTGTTGCTGACCGCCACCGACCGGCTCTCCGCCTTCGATGTGATCCTGCCGGACGGCATCCCGGGCAAGGGCGCGATCCTCACACAGATGAGCAACTGGTGGTTCGCGCAGACGAGCGGGCTGATCCAGAACCACCTGCTGCCCGACCAGGCCGGGGAGTTTGCCCGCCGGGGCATCACCGACCGCGACCTCCAGCTCCGCAGCATGATCGTGCGGAAGCTGAAGCCGCTCACCATCGAGTGCGTCGCGCGCGGCTACCTCATCGGCAGCGGCTGGAGCTCGTATAAGAAATCTGGTGACGTCTGCGGCATCCGCCTGCCCGCCGGGCTGCGCCAGGCCGACCGGCTGGCCGAGCCGATCTTCACGCCGACGACGAAGGCCCCGAAGGGCCAGCACGACGAACCGATCAACGACGCCCAGGGCGCCGCGATCATCGGTCCCGCGCTCTACGAACAGGTGAAGACGCTGAGCCTCGCGCTGTACCGCTTCGGCCACGACCGCGCGAAGCAGGCCGGTATGATTTTGGCGGATACGAAGTTTGAGTTCGGCACCGACGCCGCGGGCAACCTCTATCTGATCGACGAGGTGCTCACGCCGGACTCGTCGCGCTACTGGCCCGCCGCCGAGTACCGCCCCGACTGCTCGCCGCCGAGCTACGACAAGCAGTTTGTGCGCGACCATCTCGTCGCGCTGAAGTGGGACCAGCAGCCGCCGGCGCCGCGCCTGCCCGCCGAGGTAATCGCGCGCACGCAGGAGAAGTACCTCGCGGCGCTGCGCAACCTGATCGGCGGCTGAGCGCGTAGGGCGTCAGTCTTGCTGACGCCTCGGGGTGGTCTCGTGAAAGGCGTCCGCAAGACGGACGCCCTACGGCAATACGGCACGCGCGGCCAGGTCGTAGGCCGCGCCCGCGGTCAGTTCGACGGCGGGGGCGTCGGGGCTCGCGAAGAAGCGCACCTTGCCCGCGCCGGCGACCTGGCACCGGTCGCCGGTAACGACGATCGCGGTCGCCTCGTCGAGGGCGATGCCGAGGAGGGCGGGGTGCTTTTTCAGGACGGGGCGGAGATCGTCGGCGCGCTCGCGGGTGTTGACGTGCTGGTCGATGGCGGTG
>JAPLTR010000564.1 GCA_026398065.1 Verrucomicrobiota bacterium
GTCGTCCGGGCCGAGGACGATGGGCTGATTGCCGCGCCCGCGGGGCGGGGCCGCAGCGGGCGGGGCGGGCGGTGCCTCGCGCTTCGCGGTGAGCTCCTCTTTCGCGAATTCCCCCACTTCGCGGGTGAACTTGATCTCGTCCGCGCTGAGCTTCCCCTGATAGATGATCCGAATCTCGTTGCCCTGGAAGCTCAGCATCTCGACGAAGGAAAGGGACTCACCGTCCACCCGGCCCTCCTTCAGTTCGGCCTCGTGCTTTTCCCCGCCAATCTCCGAGTTGGCCTTGCCGGTCAGTTTTGCGCCGTCCTGCCTGAGGGTGAAGGTGTATTTTTGCACGCCGATCTGGGTTTCGAATTCCGCCTTCCACGTGCCGCTGACCTCGGCGGCCATGATGAAATGCGGGAGGAGGGCGATGAGCGGAAACAGGACGCGGATTTTCATGGGGACGGCGCGGGCGCGGAGGGCGGGTGGCGGGGGTCAGTTTTGGAAGAGCAGCGGAGCGAACTCGCGCAGACTGCGGCGCCACGTAAGGAATTCGTGCGCCGTGCGGGGAGAAACGTAGGAGTGGACGTGCTTGATTCCCATCGCCGCGAGGGAGTCGCAGTACTCCTGCAAGGTCTTGGAGCCGCCCTCGGCCTCGCCGTAACTGAGGAAGCCGACTTTCACGAGGCGGTTGAACTCCGCCACGTTGGCCAGCGGACTGCCCGCGGCCTTCGGGTCGCCCAGCGTGCCGCCACTGAAAATGCCGATGTGGGAAAACGTATCGAGGTGCGCGAGACCGATCCCGCGCGTTTGCATGCCACCCATGGAAAGCCCGGCCATGCCGCGGTGCTCGCGGTCGGCGACCGTGCGATATTTCGCGTCGATCGTGGGGATGATGTCCTTGAGCAGGATGTTTTCGAACTCGGTGAAGCTCATGCCGCCTGGGCCGCGTCCGCCGCGAGGGGGGCCACCGGGGCCGGGGGGCACCGCTCCCGGTGCGGGACTGGGCGAGGCGGCCGGAGCGGTGGCGCCCGCGGGGGCGGTGGGAGAGGGGGTGGCGGGTGCGGTGGCGTTGGGGGCGACCAAATTGTTACCCGCGGCTCCGCCCGGGCCGGGGCGGGGGACGGCGAACAACCCGCTGCCACCGCCATTGTCCATGACGATCAGCATGGGCTTGGCCTTTCCCTCGGCGATGAGGTTGTCCAAAATGATGCCGGCGCGGCCCTGCACGGACCAAGCCGTTTCATCTTCGCCGGCGCCGTGCTGGAGGTAGAGCACCGGATAGCGCGCCGCGGCATTCGTGTCGTAGCCCGGCGGCGTGTACACGAAGCAACGGCGCCATGCCTTCGTCACGGTGGAGTAGTACACCTGCTCGCGGACCGTGCCATGCGGCACATCCTTGGTCGCAAAGAAATCCTGGTCCGGGGCCGGCACCTCGATCCCGCTCATCCAACGGCTGGAGCCGAAAAAGGTCTGGGTGTTTGGGTCGGCGGCGCGGGCCCCGTCGATAATGATCTGGTAATAGTGAAAACCCTCGACGAGGGGAGACGTGATGACTGTCCATGCGCCATCCTCGCCCTTGGACACCGTGAGAGGCCGCCCGAGGCTGACCGCGACCTCTTTGGCATTGGGGGCCTCGATGCGACACTTCGCGCGGGGCTCCGAGTTCAGCTGCGGATATTTTTGTCCGGGCGCCACTGACGAGATCGGCTTCCAATCGTCCGCCGGCGGATTGTCGGATTGGGCAAACACGGTAGGGACCGCGAGGATGGCAGCACGCGACCGAATCCGTGGGGTGGCAGACGAGGTTTCGAGCGCGGGGAATTCTGTCCTGCTGTCACGGATTCGGAAAGGAAACTTAAGGTATATTTTCCGATATGGCCTTGGTAATAGCCACCAAAGAACCGCTCGATATTGCGTCACGGCGTGGATTGTCGCGGGCCCGGTCCCCGAGAGGGCGCTACTTTCGGACTCCTGCGCCCGCGAGGGCTTGAATGACCGCGTCGTACGCGGGTTTGCGGCCATAGGCTTCGTCAAAAAGCAACGGACTGTCGGCGCGGCGCCACGAGTCGGCATCCCGCAGGCCCCAGAAGGTGACGCGCACGACGGACGGGTGTTTTAGAAACACCTGAAATATCTCGCCGTAGCGTTTCGCGAGCGCCTGCTGCTGCGCGGCGGTGAGCGGGGGCGGTGGCCCCGCGGGGCCGCGTCCTCCGCCGGGGGGTGGCGTGAGGAGGAGCGTGAAACGACTTTGCTGCGCCGCATCGAGCAGCTGGCGGATCGCGGCGACCGTCGCGTTGCGGGCCTCGTCGAGTCTGGTCCGATCGGCGCCGGCGGTTTCGATGTTCTGGGTATCGGCCGCGAGCAGCGGTTCGATGCGGGCGACCTGGGCGTCCGTGAGCGTGAGAATATTCCTCATGGCCTCGATCGGAGGAAGCGGACGACCGGGCAGGAGGGGACCGCGCCCACTGCGGGCGGAACTCGAGGCCGCCGGTCCGCCGACGGCGGCGGTGAGCGGAGCGCGGTCCGTCGCGCGGACGTCGAGTTCGGTGATGTGAACCTTGAGGCCGAGGTTGGAAAACATGCGGATGGTCTCGTCGATCTTGGCGACCGTCGGACTGTTCAGGTTATAGTGGCCCTGCAGGCCGATGCCGTGAATGGGGGCACCCTGGTCGCGGAGGTACTGGACGAGTTCGATCGCCGTGGCGCGCTTCTTGTCATTGGCGTCGAGATTGTAGTCGTTGTAGTAGAGTTCGGCGGCGGGATCGGCCTCGTGGGCCCACTTGTCTTCACGCCAAACTCCACGAATTCATCGGCGGGACCGAAATTGTAGCTGGAGGGATCGTTGCCGGGTCGCGGGTGGATCGGTCCCATCTTCATGACGTTCTCCGGCGAGATGCTGTCGAATTCCCTGGTGATCAGTTCGGCGGACCGGGGGTTTTGTCCGTTGACTTGGTCGGGTCTGATCGCGACCCCGATGTAAAAAATCCCTTGGCCGGCAGCCTTCAAGGTGATTTCCGCGGAGGCCCTGGGGGGAGACGGGTCGACGGGCCGCCCAGTGAGAGGTTCAGGCGCGGCGGCGGAGACCGGCGGTGAGGCTTGCGCCCGAGCGAAAGAGAGCGGGGTCAACAGGCCGGCGGCGAGGAGCGCGGCATGGCGGAGATTCCGGGGTGTTTGCATAAGAACGAAATAAAACCCGGGCGGCAGGCAGACTGGTCTGCAGCCCGGTGCGAGGCTCCGATCTGAACTCAAAAACAGGAGCGCGTCGAGGGAGGTGTTTCCTTCGGGGGTTAGAACGCCACGGTGGTGGTGAACGAGATGCGACGCGGGTCGAGCCAGGTGAATCCGTTCGCATACATTCCGAGGAGCGGGGTCGTGGTGTTGCCTTTTACGCGATACGTGGAATAACCGGTATAGAGCAGATCCTTTTTGTTGGTGAGGTTGCTGACGTTGACTTGGAAGCGGTAGTTGTAGCTTCCGATTCTCCGCCGGTAGGCCAGATTCATATCCACGGTATTGTACGCGGGTGTATTGAGATACTGGAAGGCCGCGTCGCGATTCTGCTGGGGGGTGGGATTGACACCGTTGGGCGTGTTATACAAGATCTGCGGCGTGATGCTGCCGTTCTTGCGCTGGCCGCGACCCGTGAAGCCGAAGCCGAGGGAGAAGCCGTTGAGCGGGGTCTCGCGGCCGAACTGATAGGTGGCGGCAAGGCTGCCGGTCCACTTGTTCGTGCCGTTGTTCACGGTGCCGGGCGCGCTGCCGGCGATGTTGTTTTGGACGTTCAGGATGGCGGTGTTCAGGTTGCTGATTTCAGTCACGAGGAGCGTCTCGCCCCTGTCGTTTTTGCCGTCCGCGACCCATTTCTGCCAGATGGGGACGAAGTTGCTGGCGTAGGCGAGACCTCCGGGCCGAATGTCAATATTCGCCGTTTCCGGCAGCGAGTAGTTGGCCTGGAGGCGCAACCCCTTGAAGTTGGCCGTGCCTTGGAACTCGTAGCCCTTGGCGCTCAACGCGGCGATGTCGCGCCAGTCGAGATTGGTGGCCAGATCGGCGTTGCCGTTGTACGAGGGGCCGGAATTCTGCCACGCGGAGCGGAAGAAGCCGGTGGGAGACGTGCCATTGTCGATGCGATCGACCTGGAGGCTTTCGTATTTGCGGGCCTCCGCGGTGATCTGCCCGTCGAGGAAGCTGAAGCGCAGGCCGAAGGATTTTTCATGGCCGGACGTGACGCCGAAGGGCTCGCCATTGAAGGTGCCGTCCTTGTTGAAGCTCGCGAACTTGGCGAGGCCCGAGGTCGGCGGCGCAAAATTTTTCGACCAATTGTAGAACACACCGACGGTCTTTCGCCTGTCGATCCACGCGGTGCCCCCGTAGTTGTAGGTGAGCGCGCCGGCCTTCGTCAGGTTGTGCGCGCCGGGGCGGGTGCCGGTGCCGGGCACGAAGCCCCCGTAACCCTGAAGGCCGTGGGCGTCGTTGAATCCGGAGATATTGCCGTACTGGTCGTCGACGAGGTCGTCGTTCCGGACGCCGGCAAGCACGGAGACCCGCTCCTCCCAAAAGGAGGTCGCGGCGACGGCCTGAACATACTGGATGTCCTTGTGTTCGACGGAGGCGAAGCCGGTCTGAATCCAGCGGTAGGTGAAGCCGGGGCGGTCGGGGGGCAGGTTGCCGAAGCCATACCGGTTCGCTCCGTCGACGTAGTAGCGGTAGCGGAGCGTGTTCTCCGCGGCGGTCCAAACTTGGTTGGGACCGTCGACGCGCGCCGGGGAAAGGCCGCGCGCCTCGAAACGTTCGCTGCGGTTGCCGACAATGCCCGAAAGCTGACCACGACCGTTGAAGGGCAGCCGGGTCTTCCAGGTGACGAGACCGCGCCATTCGTAGACGTAGTTTTCCTGATAGGAGCGGCTGGGGGTCAATTCGCCGTAGAGCACGCCCAGCTTGGGGTTCGGCGTCGTGGTCCCGGGCAGGAACTTGTTGATGTCATACTGGAGCGAATTCGCAAAACCGCCCTCGAAGGTGTTGCGGTCGTTGTTGTAGTCGTAAAACGAAATCTGGCCGGAGACCCCGTCGGCGAACTTGTGATCGAGATAGAAGCTGCAGACCTGGTACTTGTAGCGTGACCAGGTGTCGTTCGGCCCGAGGTTGAACTCACGGCTGGGGAGCTTGGCCGGCGAAACGATCCCGGGCAGATCGCCGCGACCTTCGGGGCGGATTGCAAACCCGGGGCCCGCCGAGCGGTACTGCCCGCTGCCACCGGTGTTGATGACCCCGAGACTGGCCTCGGCGGGGATGTACGTCCAATTCTGGGCCTGGGTGCTCACCGGCGTCACCCCGAGGGCCGTCTGTTGAGCACTGGTGAAAGCGGTCACGCCGTCATACACGGTGCCCGGTGTATAATAGCCGTAGTTGTCCGCGTAGGTGGTCGCGTACAGCATTCGCTTCGTATTCATCCACTCCGTTTCCGGGCGCAGGGACGTGCTGGGGGTAAACTTGTAGCCCCAGGCGAAATCGATGCCCTTTTCGTTCATCTTCGCATTGTCGCGCCAGGCGCTGCCGTAGGTATTGCGATTGTAGACGGCGTTTACCCGGACGGCCTGTCTGGGGCTGAGCACCTTGTTCGCATCGAGCGTGCCGCGGAGGCCACCCCAGCTGTCGTAGCGGGCGGAGACCTCGTAGGCATCGCGGCCGAGCTTCGCCTGCTTGGTCATGGTCGTGGCGACGCCACCGATCTGGCCGTCGCCGAAGAGGACCGAGTTGGGCCCGCGCGCGAATTCGAAGCGCTCGGTGTTGTAGGAATCGCTGTTGCCGTAATAGAGAAAATAGTTTCGCGTCGGATAGTTGCCGCTGTCGCCGACGCCGCGGAAGTTGAACTGGAAATCACCGAAGGGGGAGGTGTTCGGCGCGGAGTTGTTCGCGACGTCGACATTCATTGCGTATCGGAAGGATTCACGCATGTCGGTCACGGCCCAGTCTTCGAGGAATTCCTTGGTCATGCCCGACATGGCGGCTGGCAACAGCTTGAACGGCATATCGACGCGGCCGCCAGATCCGGCGTCGGCGGCTTGGTAGCCGCGGTCTTGATCGGTTCGAACCACGAAGGTCGACAATTGGACGGCTTCATTCTGGACCCGCTGCATTGCTGCCAGCTCATCAGGATCCAGTTTGCCGTTGTGATTCTTGTCGTATTTGGCGAGCGTGGCGGCATCCGTGCCGGCGGTTTGCGTCGCCAGACGGCAAGCACCCGCGAGCGCGATGAACCTGACTTTCGAGGTGGATTTCATTGCTTGGTCGGGGACGGGCTTGGCCACAGACGGGAACTCGTCATCCCCGGGCGTGGCCGGGACGAGGCGGAGAATCGCGATCGGCCGGCCGGATCCTGGGGGCCGATACAGGCGGTAGGAATAGGTTCGGGACCGGGGCAATTCCCGGGATTCCGGAGGGCGAAGATCGAGGCGAGCTGAAGGGCGAGGGGTGGGGAGACAGCTGGGGGTAAGGCTGCGTGGGGTGGGGTAAAACGCAGCGTCGCACGGCATTCGCGCTCGGCGGTGTCCGTACGCGGTGGTTTTGGAGAATCGTCTGCCGACGCGCAACCCCACACTAGCTATAGTGTGCGCTATTGCTCCGGTCATAGGCGGATCATACACGAGTGAAAGGCGGGGCCCCCGCCAGCCCCGCCGAATCGATTCCGTGGCCCGTTGACAGGGCCGAAAACGACGGTCTTGACGCAGAACCCCGGCGCTCCGGCTCGTGACGACGCATGCGCCCACTCCCGGTCCCCTCCCGGCGACCTGGTCAACTGCCGCCTTGCCCGTCCCCTGGAACCTATCCGATCTGCACGATGCCGCGTCTGACGGCCTCGATCAAAGCGTGGGTTCGATCAGATACGCCCAGTTTATTGAAAATGCTCGCAATGTGAATCTTCACGGTGCCTTCCACCACCCCGAGCCTGGCGCCGATTTCCTTGTTGCTCAGGCCTTGCCCCAGCAGGTGGACGACTTCGATCTCGCGAGGGGACAGCTGGGCGAGCAAACGTTCGCCCACCCGGGCGGCGATCTCGGCTGGGATGTATTGTTCTCCCCGGTGAATGGCCCGGATGGCTTCGAGCAGACGGTCGAGGTCCATTTCCTTTAAAACGAATCCTGACGCACCCACTTTCATCGCTTGGAAGATCTCCTCCCCGGTGGCATAGTTGCTGAATATCAGGATGCGGACCTGCTTGAATTCTTCCCGCAGCAGCCGGATGATCTCGATGCCGTTCATCCCCGGCAGACGAAGATCCAGGATTACAATGTCAGGGTGATGCTCCCGGAAGGCCTCGAGCGCGTCCTGGCCGTTTTCGACATCGGCCACCACTTCCATGTCGGCCGCGTCGGTGGTCGCGGTCATCAGCCCCATGCGGATCACCATGTGATCGTCGACAAGAAGAATCCGGATTTTTTTACGCGAGGAGGCGGTCTTTAGCACGGCGGGAAGCATTTTTCTGAGAGGTGAGCGGGACACGGACGGAAATGGACGTTCCCAGGCCCGGGGAACTTTCGATTTCAAGTTCTCCCTGCAGTTTGTTGACGCGACTGCGGATGCCGCGAAGTCCGAAATGGCCGGGTCTATTCAGGACGGCATCCGAACAAAAGCCGCTGCCGTCGTCGGAAACGTTCAGCGCGACGACATCGGTTTCATAGGTGAGCTCGATCCTGAGCCGGTGGGCGCCCGCGTGGCGGACGGCGTTCGTCATGGCTTCCTGGGCGATGCGCAGGAGATGGTGGGTGGTGGTGCGAGGAAGGGGGCGGGCCGGGCGCCCGTTGATCGTGACCGTGGGGACGAGATCGCTCAAGGCGGAGAAGGTGGCAAATTTGCGCAAAGCCTCCCCGAGATCGTTGCCGTCAAGCAGGGGGGAGTGCATGTCCCAGACGGCATGCTGCACTTCCTGACGGGCATAGGAAATCATGTTTCGCACGACGTTCAGCCGGGCGCGCAAGTCACCGCTGGCGGCCGGCAGTTTCAAGGTCGTGTCGAGTTGGAGAATTGCGCCGCTGAGGCCCTGCTGGACACTGTCGTGGATTTCACCTGCGAGCCGGTCGCGCTCGGCGAGGGTCGCGGTCACCCGGTTCTCCTCGTTCAGCCGGTTCATCGTCGATTCCAGCTCACTGGTCCGTGCACGCACGACCTGCTCGAGAATGCGGTTCTGGCGGCGCGCGAGGTGGCTCGACCAACGCGCGAGCCCCAGGATGACGAGCAGAGCGAACGAGGCGTAGACGACATAGGCCGGCCACGTGCGGTGCCAGGGCGGGAGGATCTCGAAGTCGAAATTCAGCGGCGTGCCCGGGGCCGTGTGCACCCCCGCGATGCGAAGCTGGAGGCGATACCGGCCTTCGTGCAGCGAGGGAAACCGCAACGATGAACCGGTATCGATCGTCGCCCACGGATCGCGGGAACTCAGGCGAAATTCGTAAATCGGCGCGCGCCGCCAGGCGTAGCCGCCGGAGAAGAACTGGAAGGTCAGGCTGTTCTGACCGTAGGGCAGCCGCAGCGGCGCGAAACGCGGGGACCGGTTCGCGAGGAGCTCGACGTTTTGCCGGGTGTCGGTGATCGCCACGAGCACGGGCTCGTCGGGTGCGCTCGCGGCCGGTGTCGCGAGGGGTTCGACGTGATGCAGGGAACTGCTCGCGGAGACCCAGACATCGTTGCCAGGCAGCACCCGCACCGCCGGATAGCGGTCATTGATGAGGTCGAAGCTCGACAGATCCATCTCGTAGTCGCCATCCCTCGGAGTGAAGCGCACCAGGCCTTCGCTGTGCGTGCCCCAGATGGTGCCGGTCTCGTCGTTCCAGACCCGGTTCAACCAGCGGGGCGAGCGATCGAGGAGCCGCTCGAGGTCCGGCCGTGCGCACCACTGCTCCGTGCGTTCGTCGAAAAATCTCCGGGCTTCGCGGGCCGGGCTCAGCACCACGGTGTCGTTCACGACTCCGAGGTTCACCCAGAGGGCCTTGGTCCAGGGTTCATTGGGCAGGACCATGGTGTGCAGGCGGCCGTCGCTGTACGATATCCTCGCGACCCCGTCGCCGGCCATTTCCACCCAGGCCGAACGGCCGGCGCGATACGCGAAGGCCGGGTTGCGCAAACCCGGGACGCGAGCCGCGGGTTCCACCCAGCGCGTCCCGTCCCACGCGAGCAGGGCGATCTCCGACTGACCGATCGCATAGCACAGGTTTTCGTCGACCATGACGAGCTGGCGCAAGTCGGCGACGCGCACGACGGAGCGCCAGCTTCCGCCGGGCTCCGGGGAAAATATCTCCGACCGGCTTCCCACAAGCAGGTGGCGGCCACGGGCGGCGAGAACCCAGGCGCCCCCGGGCGGCTGGATCTTCAGGGGTTCGAAGCGAGCCGTCGCCCCCGGCGTCGTGGCCACCGCTTCATAGAGGATCACGCCGGAGCTGACAAAAAAGCGGTCGTTCCAACTCGCGACCGAGGGCCAGGACAAAGGCAGGCCGAGGCGCTGACCGAATGAGGTGAGCCCGCCCTGATAGAGCACCTTTTCGATCGAGTCTTCGGTCAGCAGCCACAGCACGCCGCGCTCGCGGCTCGCGATGCCCGAGACGCGATGATATTGGGGGATCTTCAGCGACAGCAACAACTGGCCTTCGGTGGAAAGGACAAACACGCCTTTGCCGGTGACGGCGATCGCGATGTTGCCGTCCTTGAGGCGGACGAGGGCCGCAATCCGGCCCGTCAGGTCGACCGCGCCGTCCGTCTGCCAGCGGAGGAAATTTTCTCCATCGAAGACGACCGGCGGGCCCTCCATGAAGGCCACCAGCGCGCGTTTCTCGTCCAGCATCGTGGTGTGAAAGACCGCGCGATTCCCCGGCCCGGCTCCCGGCACCGCGCGGATCGTGCGGGCTTTGAGGTCGATGTAGCGGAGCTCGTGATCGAACGATGAGATGAAAACCCGGTTTCCGACAGCGAAGGCCTTGGCCATCTTCGGCGCCTCAAAGAGGTGGCACTCCTTGCTGGTAAAATCCCAAAAGGCCACGCCGGCCCGGCTGGCGAAGTAAACGCCGTCCGCAGTGACGATCACCTCATCGAAGGTGGTGGTCCGCGTCCAGGCGGGCGGATTGGGCGGCACGAGGGATTTCGCGTGCAACTTACCGTCTGCGCCGAACTCCGCCAACCCCCACGAGGCGCGTCCGCCGTAGTAGCTCCGGCCGTAGCCCGCGTGCACCACTTCGATCATGGGCGGATGGGTGGCGTCGGGAGGATCGGCCAGGTTCGACCAGGTGGTGTCGTTGAGGACGGCGAAGACCCCCTCGTTGATCACGGCCACCCGGCCGAACGCATCAAAATTCAGCCGCGAGCCGCGCGGCACATACCCGATCTCCTCCAGCGAATACACGCGCGAAAAAGGCAGGCCCCGAACATTCGTGGCACTGGGAAACCCGGTCGCGCCAGCGAGGAGGAACACGAGCCAGGCGAGGGCGAACCGCCCGAACCGCGGTGCCGGTCCGCCCACCATCGACGCCACGCCCCTGCGGTCGACATGCTTCCAGCCACGGCGAAACTTCTCGTCGGGACATAGTTCTAGCGGGGGACTCATTGACGGGGCCTTCAAGGGGTGGAGGGGCGATCCGACTAAAGCGGAGTCAAATCCGCTCACCTGCAAACGGCAAGGTAATCGACTCGGTCTATTACTAAAGAAATAGTCGGTTGACCCCGAGCCGGGGCCGGGAACGGGCGATTCCCGGGGAGTCAGGGCGCAAACTCGAACCTGTTCCGAAATGATAGATATCGGACAAAATATTTTATCGCAAAAGGTTGTGTGGACATACGCTCCATCGTGGAGCCGGGGGCTTTCTTTTCAAAATCTTCGGGTTCGGGCAGCGGGTTCGCGCGGATTTCCGAAGAGGTCCACCCTCCCGCGTTCCCCGTTCATGCCGCCCATGGGCCGGACCTTTCCGCGGCCAGTTCCCCCCGGTCTGATGTTACGTGCTAGTTTTCCCCGCTTGGGCGCTCGACCACGCCGCGTCAGTCGCACCCTCAAAAACACTCTTGGCGTCTGTCACCTGTGCGAGGGCGCGGCGGCTTGTGAGGATGCAGGCGGACTCCTTCGCTGGTTCCGCTTTGAAGCCACCGGGTGTTCGCGCGCACTGCATTCTTCGGGGGACAAATTCGGCGGGCCCGCTGCGGCCGGCCGGGCCGTCCCTCGCGTGGTTGTCCGGCCTCCGGCTCGCGCTGGGGTGCGGGCTCCTTTTCGCGGTTCCGGTCGCCCGGAGCCAGCCGGGGCCGGTGCGCTCCGACCTGAGCCCCGGTGCGCGACGGGTCATGGCGTTCCTCGCGAGCCAGCGCGGGGTCAAGACGCTCGCCGGGCAGGAGGAGACGGGCGGCGACCTGCGCGCGGAGGAGGATAAATTACTCGCCCTGACCGGCCGCCGGCCCGCGATCCGCGGCTGGGATGTCCGCGCGGAAAGCCTCGCGCCGTTCGACGAGGCGCGGCGCTCGTGGCTCAACGAGCGGCAACTCGTTGAGTTCAGCTGGCACCTCGGGCTGCCGCCGGGCCCGGACACTTTCGATCAGGCGCAGCAGCCCTCCGATCCCGCCGTCACCACCGCCCAGGTGGCGGCGATCATCGCCGAGGTGCTCGCGCCCGGCACCGCGCGCAACCGGGACTTCCTGGCGAAGCTCGACCGCGTGGCGACGCAGCTCGCGGCCTTCCAGGCGGAGGACATTCCGGTGTTGTGGCGGCCGTTTCACGAGGCGGAGGCCGATTTTGGCCGCGTCGGGCGCTCGCCGTTTTGGTGGGGCAAGGGCGGGGCCGGGCCGTTCAAGGACCTCTGGCGTTACGAGTTCGACTACTTCACCCGCGTGCGCGGCCTGAACAATCTCATCTGGATCTACTCCACGCTGAACAACCCGGTGAACGGCTGGCCCGGGGACTCGACGGATTGGTATCCGGGCGACGAGTTCGTCGATATCGTCGGGTCCGACATCTACCGCGACGGCGTCAAGAGCGACCACAACACCGCCTGGGCGACGTGGCATGACGCGCTGCGGGACCTCGGGCATGGCCGCCCGGTCGTGCTGGCGGAAAACGACCTCATTCCCGACCCGGCGGAGATGAAAGCACGCGGGACGCTCTTCAGCTGGTTTCTCAGCTGGCACACGACCTACGTCGCCGCCAACAGCCCTGCTTCGCTTCGCGCCATCTACCAGCATCGGGACGTGATCACCGCCGACGAGATGCCCAACCTGCGCGGGCCGTCCTATCCGGCGGAGACGGCGGCGCTCAGCGGCGGGCGCCTCGCGTCCGAGGCTGCCGGGTTCACGGGCCGCGGTTACGCGGCGCTCGCGGCGGGCGGGTCGGCGGAATTCACCGTCGCGGCGACGATGGCGGGTCCGCACGTGCTGAGCTTCTACTGCGCGAATGGCGATCCAGCCCCGCGTCAGGGCGCGGTGAGCGTCGACGGCCGGCCGCTGACGAAGGTCCGGATCGCCCCCACCGGGGATGTGTCCGCCTGGCAGCCGACCGAGACCGTCGCGTTGCTGGCCGCCGGTCGCAACACGGTGCGGATCACGGTCGACGGACCGGTCCAACTGGACAGCCTAAGCGTCGCGCTCTCGCCGGTCGCGGTGTCCACGGAAGCGGGCGGGCGGCTCGAGAATCTCTCGACGCGGGCGCGGATCGGCCCGCCGGGCCTCGCGGGCGGGTTCGTCCTGACGGGCACCGGCCGGCGCGAGGTCCTTGTCCGGGCCGCCGGCCCGGCGCTCGCGGCGTTCGGTGTAAGTGGCACGCTGATACAACCGAGGCTGGCGCTGCTCGACGGCGCGGGCCGCCCGCTCGCCACCAACACCGGCTGGAGCACGTCCGCCGCGGGCGCCGCGCTCGTCGCCGCGGCGACGGCCCGGGCGGGGGCGTTTGCCTTCGCGCCCGGCAGCGCCGACAGCGCGGTGGTGGTGTCGCTGGCCGGCGG
Source organism: Verrucomicrobiota bacterium (assembly GCA_026398065.1). Lineage (GTDB taxonomy): Bacteria > Verrucomicrobiota > Verrucomicrobiia > Opitutales > Opitutaceae > GAS368. The sequence goes on from JAPLTR010000564.1 coordinate 12,945, forward strand.
CAGCTACACGGCGCAGCTCTCCGGAGCCGACGGCGGCGGGGGCGAGACGCTGGTCGAGATCTACGCGGGCGGCGCGGACGGTCTGGCGCTGGCAAATCTCTCGACCCTGGCCGACGTGGGCGGGAGCGGTGCGGGCCCGACGGCCGGCTTTGTGATCGCCGGCGGCGCGCAGACGGTGCTGATCCGCGGGGTCGGCCCCGCGCTGGCGCGTTTCGGGGTCGGGGCGGCGGTCCCGGACCCGACGCTCACGGTGTTCTCCGCCGCGGGCGGGCGGATGTTGGCGAATGACAACTGGGGCAGCGGGCTGGCGCCGGAGGCGGTCGCCGCGGCGGCGGTCCGCTGCGGGGCCTTTCCGCTGGGCGCGGGAGGCAGGGACGCCGCGCTGATCGCCACCCTTGCGCCCGGCGCCTACACCGTCCAACTCGGTGCGGCGTCCGCCGCCGGCGGCGTCGGCCTGATCGAAATCTACCTCGTCCCATGAACCCCACCCCTCGTGCCCGGCCCGCCCTGCGCCACTTCCCTTGTGCTTGTTTTGCCCGCCTGCGCCGCGGGGCGACGGTCCTGATGGGCCTGGCGGCGCTCATGGTCGGCGCGGTCGCCGGGGCCGCGGAGACGGAGCAGCCCGTCGATACCTTTATCACGCGGCGCGGGGACAAGTTCTTCGAGGGTGAGGCGGAGTTTCGCTTTGTCTCGGCGAATCTGCCCGACGTGCTGCAGATCATCACCCACTACCGGTTCGACAGCGACCAGCGCGATGCGCGCTACCGGCTGCCGGACGACTTTGAGCTGCGCGACAGCGTCCGCACCGTGCGGCAGCTGGGGGGCCGCGTCATGCGCACCTTTGTGCTCACCTGTCGCGCCGAACCGGCCCCCGCCTTCATGTTTGCGGTCGGCGGCGAGCGGGTCGTGCCCAACGAGGCGGCGCTGCGCGTGCTCGACCGCCTGCTCCAGCTCTGCCACGAGGAGGGCGTGCGGCTGATCGTGCCGTTGGTGGCGTACAACAGCGGGATCCGCGGCGACGTGACCACCTACGGCCAGGACTTCTGGACCGTGGGCAGCGGGGCCAACCGCCGGTTCAAGGACATGCTCGCCCTGTTCCTGAACCGGACCAACGCGTTCACCGGCGTCCGGTACCGCGACGATCCCGCCATCCTGGCGTGGCAGACGGGCAACGAACTGGTCATCGGCGAAACCGCGGACCGCCGGGCCTGGCTGCACGACACCGCGGCGTATGTGAAGAAATTGGATACGAAACACCTCCTGATCGACGGCCGGAACCGGCCCGCCGACGTGTTCGGGCAGTACGACGAGTTTGCCGCCGACCCCAACCTCGACGCGGTCTCATACCACACCTACGTGCATCTGCCGCAGGCGAACACCGCGGCGGGGACCTTGCGCCTGATGCGGGAGATGACGCAGGGAAAAATCCCGCTGCTCGTCACGGAGATCGCGATGACCACGCCGCCCGCCGCGCTGCGCGCGCTGCTCGACGAGGTGGTCGGGGGTGGCACGGTCGGGGCGGCCTGGTGGGGTGTGCGCGTGCACAACCGGGACGGCGGTTTCTACAAGCACAGCGACCGCGGCTCGCAGTTCGAGGACCTCAACTGGCCGGGCTTCGCCGATCCCGCAGGGTACCTCCCGGAGATCGCCCGGGAACAGGAGCTGTGCACGATTCTGGCGGACTATGCCGCGCGCATCCGCGGGCTCCCTCCGGCTCCGGTCGGCCCACCGGCGCCGCCCGTGCTGCTGCCGGCCAGCGATGTGGGCCACCTCTCCTGGCGGGGGGCCACGGGAGCGCAGAGCTATGAACTGCAGCGGGCCGAACGCCCGGACGGGCTCTGGTCCGTGCTCGAGCCCCGGCTGCAGGACCATCTGGTCGTGTGTGCGCCGCTCTACTGCGACGCCAGTGCGGAGGAGGGGCGCAGCTATTTATACCGGATCATCGCACGCAACGCGGCCGGGGCGTCGGCGCCTTCGGCCGCCGTGGGGCCGCTCAAGGTCGGCCCGCGCTGGCTCGTCGACGAACTGTTCGACCTGCGGCTCGCCGCAGCCGCCGCGAATCTCCGCGTCGATAAATCCTATGCGCACAGCGCCTACCTGGAGGATGTCGCCGTGGTCCGGCGAGACGACCCAGCCCGTGCCGCCTCGCTGGTCTACCGGGTGTCCGGTGCGCTGCGGAGCTTTTCGGTCGGAGTGTTCGAGCCGGGGGTGCCGCCGCGTTTCTTTCTCCGCCGGGGCGGCGGCGCGAAGACCGAGATCGTTCCGCAGGTCGCGCGCTACGGCGGCGGACGGCGGGCCCGGTTTACCGGCACGATCTCCGACGGGGCCGACACGCTTGAGATTGAACTGGGGGCCGAGGCGCCCGCGACCCAGGCCATCGGGCGCGTGGAGCTCTCGTTTACGAGCAAATGAGCCACGGGGTCGGATCGGGTTTTCGGGATCCCGATACGAGAGGGTGCCCCGGGGTGCCGAAGGGAACCGGAGGGGGCCGGTCCGCGAGCAACGTCGAATAGAACTGCGGGAGGGGAATGGCCGGTGCCGGGGGCTCGGTGGCCAACTCCGGAGGAGTCCCGTGCCGCCCGCCGGCGATGCCGGCCCCCGTCAGAAAGACCGGCCCGTTGGGGCCGTGATCGGTGCCGCCGGCGGGGTTCTCGGCCAGGGTCCGGCCGAATTCGGAATAGCTCAGGGTCGTCACCTCCGCCGCGCCGCCCACTGCGTCGAGTTCGTGATGAAACGCGGCCAGGGCCTCCGACCAGTGCGCCAGCGCGGCGGCCTGCCGGCGAAGCTGGTCCGTGTGCGTATCGAATCCTCCACTACGCAGCCAGTAAACGCGGGCGGGATGGCCGGCGGCGATCAGCCGGGCGGCGAGGCGGAGCCCGGCGGCCAGGGTGCCGGGTTCTCCGGCCGGTTCGATCCCGGCCTGTTCGGCGGTCGCGGCGAGCGACGCGATCCGGCTCGCCGGGGCCGGGCCGAACGCCTGCGGGGCCGGTCCATTGGCGTAGCAGGCGGCGATCGTGGCGTCGGCGGACGCCAGGGCGGGAGGCCGGCCGATGAACCCACTCAGCCAGCCGGCGCCGGTCCCGGCGGTCTCCCAGGATTCCTCGGCGGCGAAATGGTTGGTCGGCTGAGCGCCGGCGGCACCCACGCCGTGGACAATGGCCAGCCGACCGGAGCGGTAGAGCCCGTGCAGGCCGCGGCAGGCCGGATGCAGGCCGGAGCGGTCGTCGAGGCGCAGCACCTCGGCGGCCCGCAGGGCGAGGGTGGGGCGGCTCCGGCGGTACGTCGCCGAGTCGAGTGGCACCACGGTGTTGAAGCCGTCGTTGCCACCCTGCAGGTGGATCACCACCAAAATGCGGCGGCCGGGTGCGGCCGGGCGCGCGAACGCGGGCGCCAGCCCGGCTGCCAGCGCCGTGGCGCCCGCCCACTGGAGAAAGGTCCGGCGGGTCAGGGCGTCGTTCATGAGGGCAGTGCCGGCAGCGCCCAGTGCCGGACGGTCCAGTCGCCGTGGTGCGGATGGCTGAGCGTCCACTCGCCGGCGGGCGCTGACGCGACGTTCCAGGCGGCGGATTCCGCCGGAGCGGAACCGGTCCACGCAAGGGCGGCGATCCGGAGGTCGCCGGCGGTTTCTTCGCTGCGAAACACCGGGGTCGCGTGGAAGGGCGCGCCGAGATGGGTCCGGGCGGTGGTTTCGTCGAGCCGGCTGTCCCACCCGCCGTGCGGCGCACCGGCGAGCAGCTGGAGGACGGTGCCCCGGCCGTCGGGGCGGAAGGCGGCGAGGCGGGTATCCCCGCCGGTGCGGACGACCGGCGGCGACGTCAGGGGCAGGGCGTAACCACCGAGCCGATACACCGCCTTCTGCCGCGACTCGATGGTGTGAAGCTGCAGGAGCCAGCCGTGGTGCCAAAACAGCAGCGTCTCGACGTGGGCGTTCACCTGCGCGGGGGCGAAGCCGAGATTGTAGCCGAAGAGCAGGTGGTGCGCGTCGAGCTCCAGGGGCACGGTCGAGTGGCGGCCGTAGACCGTGCCGCCAGGGAGCTCGAGGCAGAGCGCGGAGTCGGGGGACCAGTTGGTCGCGAGGGGAAAGGCGAGGGTATAGCCGGCGCCGGTGCGGTACGCGTGCTTGCTCCACTTCCAGGCGCCGTAGCGCAGGTTGACGTGGGAGACCTGCGAGCCGGCGTTGAGGAGCTCCACCGCGCCGGCGGTGCTGCGGACGACCATCATCGCCGCGGGGATGGCGTGGGCATGATCGCCGCGTTCGCTCTGCAGCGGCTCCTCCGGCGCGGTCCAGTAGGCATGGTCGGGCGGCAGCAGGAGCGAGGAAAAGCCCTTCGCGGCCCAATAGGGCGAGGCGGGGCACGAGTAGAGTTCGGCGGACGCGTCGAAGCGGTCGGTCCAGCCGAGGGCGAGGCAGCCCTGCTCCTGCCGGATCGGTCGCTCAAGGAAGAACCGCAGGTTGCGGGTGCAGAGGCGGCGGACGCGGCCGGGCGGGAGATCGCAGCAGCCCTCCAGCACGGCGAGGGCAAACGGGGCGACGGCGTTGAAGCGGTAGGTCAGCGACCGGCCGAAGGGCGGGTGCTCGCCGCTGGCCGCGAAGAAGTGCTCGTAGTCGCGCAGAAAGAGCCGGGCCCAGTCGCGCCAGCGGGTCGCGCGCACCGGGTCGCGGGCGCCGTGCAGGCGGGCCCACCAGACGCCGTAGAAATTGAAGGCATAGGCGTTGTAGTAGTCGAAGGCCTGGTTGATCCCGTCCTCGAACCAGCCGCCGCCGCGGTGCATGAGCTCGAGCCGGTCGAGGTACTCGTCCACGGTGGCCCGGTCGGTGCGGCGTCCGTACCCGTGTCGCCCCAGAAATTCGTAGGCGTGGACCGCCATGAAGTAGTGGTTGTTGTGGACGAAGCCTGAGCCGCGGATCGTCGCGATCCACGCCGCCACCTGGTCGCGTTCCCCGCGCGTGAGCGGCTCCCACAGCTCCCGCGGCGCGATCTGCAGCGCGATCGTCAGCAGCCCGATCTCGACGTGCAACTGGTGATAGTTGGCATCGGGGCCCCAGTAGTGGGGGCCGGCCGGATCGGTGCCGGCGACCAGGCCGGTCCGGAACCAGTGGGCCAGCCGCACGCGGAAGGCCGCGGGATCGGGGCCGGTGCGCGCCGCGTCCGCCGGTTCGGGGACGCTTTGGAGGTAGTGGGCGGCGAGCAGCAGGGGGCGGGCAAAGGACTCGAAGCGGTCGGCGTTCGCGCCGTTCGCGCTCGCGGGGCCGGCGATCGCGAGGCCGGCCTCGCCGGGATGCATCAACGCCGCGAGGGGCTCCAGCAGCTCGCGGGCGGCGTCGCGCCAGGCGGCGTAGGTTCCGAAGTCGGGGTCGGGCATGGGAAGCGGCGCCTAGCGGTTGAGGTCTGCCGGGGCGGGCAGAGGGTCGCGCCGCAGCATCGAGCGGCGGATCAGCGCCCCGACGATGACCATGAACGCGCCGCAGAACCCGAGGCCGGCGCGCCCCGTCCACGTCGCCGCCAGCAGCGCCAGCACGAGCACGAATCCCCCGTACACAAAACACATCCGCGCGACGCCGAGGTGGCGTTTGTCGTCCACGGCGCTGGATTCCTCCGCGGGGACGGGCGTCGCGACATGACGGAAAAACTCCTCCACCTCGGCCCGGCGCGCGGGGGACCACCGCGCGGGGGCGAGCCACGCGGCGCCGAGGAACCACGCGGACCCGACCAGCACGTTCGCCAGCGTGATGGCGATGTAGTCGTGCGCGGCGGCCCACGTGAGGGCGGACGAGAGCAGGCCCGGCTCCAGCCCGTGCGCCCACGCCGTCTTGGGCAGGCCGCTCACGCCGGCCCCCACGAGGAGACAGAGCGCGATGGTCGACCACGCGGCCCAGTCGGGGGCGCGCCGCACCAGCAGCGCCCAGAACAGGGGGATGGCGTAGGGCGTCGCGACCAGCGCGCTGAAATTCATCATCAGGCGGAACACCCCGAGGTCGCGCCAGGTGCTGTAGACGAGCGCCGCTCCGATGATCACGAGCCCGAAGCCCAGCGTGCTGAGCCGGCCGGCCAGGACCAGTTCGCGCTCGTTGGCCCGTGGGCGCAGCACGGGCAGGTAAAAGCTCCGCACGAAGATGCCGGCATTGCGGTTCAACCCGGTGTCCATCGAGGACAGCGTCGAGGAGATGATGCCCGTCACGAGCAGCCCCATGAGCCCCGCCGGCAGGCACTTCGCCGCCATGACGACGTAGGACATCTCGGCGGGATTGGCGATGCCGGGAAACGTACCGAGGGCCACGCCGCCGGCGCGGGCGGCGAACGGCGGAATGAACCACACCGCCGAGCCGACCATGAACAGCACGGCGCTCAGCAGCGCGGCCCGGCGCGCATCGGGTCCGTTGCGCACGCACAGGTAGCGCGACGACTGGTGCAGGCCGTTGCCGTTCGAAATTTTTTCCATGAGCACGGCGGCGATCCAGAGCACGCCGAAGTTCGCCGCCCCGCCTGTGACGTCCCAGTGCCCCGCCGGCAGCTTCGCCATCAGCGCCGCCGGCCCCCCGATGTAGACGATCGCGGTCACGGCTGCGACCAGCGTGACGGGCACGAGCACGAGGGCCTGCACGAAGTCCCCGGCCACGACGGCCCAGGTCCCGCCCGCCGCCGCCACGAACACGGTGACGATCCCGCACACCCAGATCGTGGTGGTGAGCTCGAACCCGAAGACTGGCGCGCAGAAGATCGCGAGGCCGTAGAGCCAGATGCCCGCCTGGAGGATTTGAAACGGCACCTGGAGCCAGGTGAACACCTGTTCGTTGGCCGCGCCGAGCCGCTGGCGGACCGTCTCGAGCGCGGTGACGGCGCGCGACTGCCGGCAGCGCTCCGCGAAATACGCCCAGTTGAAGAAGAACCCGACCGCATTGGCCCAGTAGAGCACCAGCACGACGAAGCCGTTCTGGTAGGCGAGGCTGGCGGCGCCGGTGAAGGTCCACGCGCTGAACGCCCCCATGAACGCCGAGGAGCCCACCATCCACCAGGTCATGGCCCCGCCGCCGCGGAAATATTCGTTGCTGTCGTGCCCGGCGCGCCGGAAAAACCAGCCGATGGCGATCAGGAAACAGAAATAGAAGGCGACGACGAGGAGGTCGAACGGGGTAAGCATCGAAGAGGGGTGCTGGCGGGGTGGGGTGGAAACAGATTGCCGGCGGATTCTGTCAGGTCGAGCGATCGTAGATCTCCGGCGTGATCACCCCCTCGGGTGCCTCGCCCGCGAGGAAGCGCCGCAGGTTGCTGAGCGCGAGCGCCCCGCAGTCCGCGTAGCGGTCGAGGGTCGGTCCGCCGATGTGCGGCGAGACAATCGCGTCAGGGAGCTGCGTGATGGCGGAGGCGGGCGTGAGGGGCTCGCTCTGGGCGACGTCGAGCGCGAGCCGGATGCGGCCGGTGCGGGATTCGTGCACGAGGGCGGCCTCGTCCACCACGCCGCCGCGCCCGACATTCACGAACACGGCGCCGTTGGGCAGGGCCGCAAGGAGGGGGGCCGAGACCAGCCCGGCGGTGGCGGGCGTGAGCGCCTCGCATTCGAAGAGCACGTCGCTGCCGGCGAACAGCGCCTCCAATGACGCGCAGGGCCGGGCCCCGGCTGCGACGACCAGGGACGACGGCACGGTCGCAAAGACGCTGACGTGGACGTTGAACGGGCGCAGCAGCGGCAGGAGCGCACGGGCGACGCCGCCAAACCCGTGCACGCCGACGCGCCGCCCGAAGAGCGTTCGCGTGCCGAGCTGGTCGAGCCGGCGCTCGCCGGGCGGAAGGGAGATGAACTCCCGCCAGCGCCCCTGGTTGCGCAGGGCGGAGAGCGCGAGCAGGAGCGCGTGCTCCGCGACCTGCGGGCTCGCGAGCGCCCCCCAGTTCGTCACGAGTCCGCCCCGGGCCACGAACGAGCGCGGGACGACCGCGCGCACCGAACCGGTCACATGGCAGACGTAGCGCAGCGGACAGGCGGGCTCGTCGAGCCACGCAGCCGGCAGGGGCGGCGTCCGCCAGCCGGTCACCACGACCGCCGGCGCGAGATCGCGCAACGCCCGCTCCCACGCGCCGGGGGCGAGTTCGTCCTCGCCAAACCAATGGGCGCGGGCCGGCAGCGCCGCGGCCTCGGCGCCGGTGAAAAACAACCGCCGCTCGGCGGTCGTGAGGGCGAAGCCGACGGCGGGGCGGGCACCGGTGTCGGCGGCGGGCAGGGGGCGGCGGGGATCACGACGGGGCGCGGCGGGCGTGGGCATCGGCCCTGTCGCTAGCAGACCGGCCCGGGGCGCTCGACGGGGGTGTTTGTCGCACAGGCGACCCCGGGGCCCGCGCTAGCGCTGCGGCCGCACGGTCTTCCCCGGCAGCCAGAGGCCCTCGACGTGCACGCGGTGCGGGCTGGCGGGCACGCCGCGTTCGCCGCGCTGGATCATGGGGACGAGCACGTCGACGGCGACCTCGCCGATGTGTAGTGAATTTTCAATTACACCGGCGAGGTCCGTGGCGGACGAGGGCAGGACCGGACAGGCCACGCCGACGTCCCGCGGCGGCCGCACCCCGATGGCCCGCAGCGCCTCGAGCAGCCGGTAGTTGCCCGTCACGATGGCGTCGGGCCGGTGCTCCCGCCACCAGTGGCGGAGCGACGCCGTGTCGTCGTAGGGCGTGGTGAGCGGGGGGAGGGCGGCGGCGCCGGAGAGCTGCTGCTCGACGAGATAGCCGGCGAGGTAGTTGTGGTCGGTGCGCTGGTCGTGCTCCTGGTGGAGCGCGAGCCCGATCCGCCGGTAGCCGAGCTGGCGCAGCTCGCGCATCGTCTGGAGCATGGCCCGGTATTGCGCGGCGGTGATGGTGTGGAGCCGGGGCTCCGCCAGCGTGTAGCCGAACGTGACGACCGAGAACTCCGCCCAGGGAAACGCCATCGTCGTGTCGGGCCGGGGCTGCGGGCACAGCAGCACCCCGCCGATGCTCCGCGCGCGCAGCACCGCCGCGAGCCGCGCGGGCGTCATCTGCGACGTGTGGAGGTCGAACGTCTCGATCTGGAAGCCGTACAGGGCCGCGCGGCGCCGGGCGCCCTCGAAGTAGTCCGTGAAATGGGGCCGCACGCGCCGGTCGCGCCAGTCGAAGCCGAACGCCGAGTTGGTCAGCCACGCGAAGGTGCCGTGGTAGGTGGCCGCGCGCACCCGGCTGCGGTAGGAGGCCAGCGCCGAGAGCATCGGGTCCGGGGCGTAGCCGAGCTTCTTCACGATGGCCAGGATCCGGTCGCGGGTGCGGGGCGGGATGTTCGGATGGTTCCGCAGCGCCATCGAGACCGTGGCGCGGTGCACCCCGGCCTTGCGGGCGACATCGAGCTGGGTGACGCGGCGGGGTTCCATGCGCGACTTGTAGTTCGCGGGGCAAACGCGACGCGAGGGAATTTTCCGTCCGGCCCGCCCGGGCGGGTTCGTCGCCTGTGTGACAGCGGCGGCGTTTGTCAGCGCTCCGGCGCTCTGGCGAGCATGGCCCGCCCCCCAGAAACGCTTCGACGTTTGCCCGTGGTCCCCGCCCACGGCCCGCCCCGCCACCCCGCACCCCCTTCCGACACCCATGAAATCCCCCGACCGTCCGCACCCCCGTCCCGCGCTGCTCGCCGCCCTGCTCGCGGTTCTTCCGCTTTGCCCGCTCGCCGCCCAGACGGCCAACCCGCCCGCCGCGTCCGCCACCCCCTCCGGCCCCGTGCGCGAGGCGAAGCCGGAGGAGCTCGTGGAGCTGTCGCCCTTCGTCGTCGTGTCCGAGACCGACCAGGGCTACACCGCCCGGGACACGCTCGCCGGTACGCGCATCCGCACCGAGCTGCGCGATATCGGCTCCTCGGTCTCCACCCTCACGCCGAAGTTTCTCGAGGACACGGCCTCCACCAACATCGAGCAGGCCTTCGTCTACGCGACCAACATCGAGGTCAACGGCCAGGGCGGCAACTTCCTCGGCCGCGGCGACGGCAATTTCCTCACGTCCACCGACGTCAACCAGACGTCGAGCAGCACCCGCGTCCGTGGACTCGACAACGCCGACGCCACGCGAAATTTCTTCCTCACCTCCATCCCGTTCGACTCCTACAATGTCGGCCAGGTCGATGTGCAGCGCGGGCCCAACTCCATCCTCTTCGGCATCGGCAGCCCGGCGGGCGTGTACAACTCGAACCTGAACATGGCGTCGTTCAAGAACTCGAACAAGGTGCAGAACGTCCTCGGCAGCTTCGGGACGGAGCGGGTGTCCGCCAACCTCAACCGCGTGCTCCTGAAGAACGAGCTCGCCGCCCGCGTCGACCTCGTCGCCGACAACACCAAATACCGCCAGGACCCGGCCTACAAAAACTCCCGGCGCGGCTACGGCGCCCTCCGCTGGGATCCGAAATTTCTCAATGCCGGCGCGGCGCACACGTCGCTGACGGCGAACTTCGAGAGCGGCCACATCTCGGGCAACAGCCCGCGCAACAGCCCGCCGGGCGACATGATCTCGCCCTATTTTCAGGACCCGGCGTTTCTCGACCCGGCGAAGCCCGGCTCGCGGCTCACCTACGACACCTATCCGGTGGTCGCGACCGGCACGGCCGGCCCGAACCCCTGGCTCGGCACCCCCGGCAACCGCGTCTTCGGCGGCGTGGTCACGGAGTTTCTCGACGGGAAACCGCTCATCAATTTCGCCGCGTCCCCCAAGAACTGGCCGACCTCCGCGCCCCTGCCGGCGCCGTACAGCACCGGCAATCCGATGCGCGGCATCGTCGACTACGCCGCCTACAAGGCCAACCTCCCCGCGACCACCGAGCTCGACATCGCGGCGCGCAAGCTCGGCGCATGGCGCAACAAGTCGATGACCGACCCGTCGATCTTCGACTTCTACAACCAGCTCCTCGACGGCGACAACAAGCACGAGGCCTCCAAGTTCCGCGCGTTCAACACCGCGCTCTCGCAGACTTTTTTCCACAACAAGGCCGGCTTCGAGCTCGCGTACGACCGGCAGTTCGTGCGCAACAGCAACTACAACTTCATCGGCCAGGACGCCGCCAACGTCACGATCGACATCACGCGCACCCTGCCCGACGGCACGCCCAATCCCGGCGTCGGCCGGCCGATGGTCATCGCCAACGGCGGCAACGGCGGCGTGGGCAACCAGGTCGCGCGCAGTGTGGACGCCATGCGGGCCCAGCTCTTCGCCGAGCTCAACGTCGCCGACTGGACCGGCAAGGAGTCGCGGCTGGGCCGGGTCTTTGGGCGCAATGTGTTCACGGGCCTGCTCGCCAAGCAGGAGGCCGACTCCGACTCGCGCCGCTTCATCCGGTGGCACCTCGACCAGGCGTTCGCCCCGAACGCGTCCAACTCCGTCGGCAGCGCGAGCAAGGACAACAATCTCTACATCTACCTCGGGCCGTCGCTGCTCACGGCCAGCCGCACCACCGCCGCGGGCCTCGGCCTGCAGGGCATCAAGCAGACGATCCATCCCGCCGCCGCGACCACGGTGAACGTGTACAACAACACCACCGGCACCTTCGTGCCGTATCCGCTGACGATCCTGAACAACGACCCGATCGAGGACGACAACGCCCGGGAATACACCAGCGCCACCAAGTCCCACGACGAGGTCCGCTCCCGGGCCGCCGTGTGGCAGGGCTACTGGTTTGAGGGCAACCTCGTCCCGATGGTCGGCCTGCGCCGCGACGCCAACAGCAACCGTTTCGTCAAGGCGCCGCTCGCCGCCAACAACGCCGCCTACGGCTTCGGCACGCCGCTCTACGACCTGCCGAACAGGTCCGCCGACCTCAACAACCGCAACGGCATCACCAGCACGAGCGCCCAGTCCAAGACCTACAGCCTCGTCGCGCACTCGCCCGCCTGGCTCCGCGAGAAGCTCCCGCGCGGCCTCGATTTCAGCCCGTACTACAACCGCTCGGAAAACATCCAGGCCCAGCCCGGGCGCGTGGATGTGCTCGGGGCGGCGATCGCCAACCCCAGCGGCGAGACCCGCGAGTACGGCATCCGCATCAGCGCGCTGCACGACCGGATCTCTTTCCGTTGGGCGCGCTACCGGACCGCGGCCACCAACATCAGCGCCGGGGCGATCGGCGGCTCCCAGTTCGAGATCGGCCACAGCGAGGCCTTCGGCCAGGCCGCCATGCACGACTACCGGGACAACCCCGGCCGCGGCCGTTTCTCCGGCAAGGTCTATGGCATCAGCTCCAGCGGCCAGCCGCTGACGTGGCGCCCCGACGGCCCGCTCCAGCAGACGGGCACGACCTACACCTACACGCAGGCGCAGATCGACGCCACCTACGCGAAGGAGAAGGCCTCGATCGACGCCTGGGCCGCCAATCCCGTGCCCAAGTCCTTTCAGGACATCTGGGGGCTCACGCTCTATGACGACGCCGCCTACCGCTCCGCCTTCGCCGCCAATCCCAATCTGCCCCCCGGCGGCGTGTACAGTAACAATCCCGGCGTGACCGTCACGCAGGACCAGGTCTCGCGGGGCGACGAGTTCGAACTTCACCTCACGCCGGTCAAGGGCTGGAACAGCTTTGTCACCGTCTCGCACGTCGACGCCTACCGCGACAATCTCGCGCCCAGCTTCGTGAAGTGGGCGAGCTTCGTCAAGTGGGCCACCGAGCGCTGGAAGATCTTCCAGGGCCCCGCGGGCGACATGCGGGTGAGCGAAAACGCCCCGGGCGAAGGCAACAGCACCGACTATCCCGGCCAGAACGGCGACACCATCCGCAACCTCTACAAGAATGTCATGGCCAACATCCTTTTCCAGCAGCGGAGCGCCGGCCTCACGGTCGCGGAATTGAAGCCGTGGCGCTTCAGCGCCGTGAACAACTACGAGTTCCAGAGCGGCTGGCTCAAGGGCGGCAATCTCGGCGGCGCCGTGCGCTGGGCCGCCGGCAATGTCATCGGCACGCCGGTGAAACTCGAGGCGGACGGCGTCAACGCGTACTTCGACGTCGCCAACCGGTTCCGCGGCAAAAGCGAGACGGTCGTCGACCTCTGGGCCGGCTACAGATGGAAGCTCGGCGCCAAGCTCCGCTGGCGGACGCAGCTCAACGTCCGCAACGCGTTCACCAACGACAAGCTCATCGTCGTGACGGCCGAGCCCGACGGCACCCCGGCCGGCTACAAGATCCCGGAACCGCGCACGTTCACCCTCACCAACACGGTGGAGTTTTGAGGTCGGGCCGCCGTCCTGCGCCGGTGGCGCCGGGCGGCCCGTCGCGGTGGCGCGGGCGGCCAGACCCCGCGCGAGCATCGGAGGGCGCGGCCGGAGGATTTTCGCCTGGCGCCCCTTCGGACGCCCGGCCCGGGCCGCGCCCGCGGCGCCTCGTCCGACCGTCGGCCGTCCCGGCGACCTCGGCCCGAGGTTGGGCTCGCCCCGGGGGGGGCGCGATCCGCCGCCCCGCCGTGCCGCCCGCAGTTTTTTCATAAATTTTGTCCGGAATCGCGGTCGTCGGGTGTCAATCAGGGTAACCTCATGACGATCGACCACCCCTGGCCTGACTGCGCGACGGCGCGGAGTTTCTTCACGCGGGCGCCGCTGGCGTCCGACCGCCCTGTGCCCGGGCGCGCGTGGCCGGGCGGGATGGGTGAGGTGGTGCCCCTATTGCGCGTCCTGCCGGGAGGCGACCGCGAATCGGGCTGGTCCGCCGAACCGGTGGCCGGAGTGGCGCCCTTCGGGCTCGACGAGGCCCCGTCCCGGCCCCTGCCGCCGGCCGCCTGAGCGGGCGGATGCGGTCCGATTTCGCCCGGCCGCTTTGACTTCCGGGCGGAGGGTGGTTAGGGTCGGCGTCTCCCGCGGGTGCGCTTTCCCGCGGAGCCCCGGCCTTCCCCCCAACTGGATCCGACCGGGAACCTTTCCGGAGAAATCGGGACGATTTCTCCTGCCGGTTGTTCTTCCCTGTTCATCGCCTGTCCGCCGGTTTTTTCCGAACATGAACCCCCTGTCGTCGGTTGCCCCCACGTCCCCCCGTTTCAGTGCCCCGCCCCCTGCCGATTTGAACCGCGCCCGCCGCACCGCCGCGCGCACCCCGCCCACGAAGGAGGAACTCGGCCGCTTCGCGACCGCCCTCCGGACCTTCGGCGCCTCGCTCAGCGCCTCGCCGTTCGAGTCCGCCCTGCGGGACGCCGCGGCGGGCAAGGACCCTGCGCCGGAACGCTGAGCGGGGGGGCAACGCGCCCTCCGGCCTCTTTCTCTTTCCTCCTAATCTTCCTCTTTCGTCAGGGAGACGGAGGAAGCTCAGACGGAAAGAGAAAGATTGAGAGGAAAGAGAACGATTCGCAGCCCAACCGACGGCGCCGCGGAGGTCGCCGTCCACCCGCACGGTCCGCGCCGAGGCGCTCAGCGCACAAACGTGCCCTTCGCGTCGCCGGGGCGGGCGTGGCCGAGGGTGACGAGGGTCGTGAGGATTTCGAGGACGTCGGCCGGCTGGCATCGGGCGAACCGCGCGGCCAGGTCGGCGGCGGTGGCCGGCTTTTCCTCGGCGGCGAGGGCGGCCTCGACGGCGTGGACGCGGTCGGCGAGCGCCTTGGGCCAGACGGGCTTCTTTTTCGGCGCGGCCTTCGCCTTCGCTTTCGATTTCCGGCCCGCGTCCGATTTCACGTCAGGTCCCTTGGCGTCTTCCAGGCCGAGGGCGGACTGCGGGTCGCCCGCGAAGAGGGGTTTCTGGTAGTCGGGGCGGAGCCAGCGGACGATGCCCTTCGCCTCCTCGGCGGCGCGGGCGGCGTTGAGGGCGACGACGCGTTCGAGGATGTCGGCATCGGTCAACGGCCAGGGCCAGCCGTAGGCGGCGGCGACGGCGGCATCGAGGTCGTCGTGGAGCTGGCGGAGGGTGGAGACGAGCGCCTGGTCGTGGAGCGTTTTTTCCTTCGCGTTGAGCGCGGTGCCGGCGCGGACCTTTTCGAGGACGTTGTAGAGATCGGTGAGGCCGATGCCGTGCTCCGCCTGTGCGCGCTTGCGGTGGGC
>JAPLTR010000812.1 GCA_026398065.1 Verrucomicrobiota bacterium
TCGGTCATTGACCAGATCTACCCCAAATGGGAGCTCTGCATTTCCGACGATGCGTCGCCGGCTCCTCTTGTCCGCAAGGTCCTCGCCGCCTACCAGAAGAAATACCCGAACCACATCAAAGTCGTCTACCGCGAGACCAACGGCCATATTTCCGCCAACAGTAATTCCGCCCTCGCCCTCGCGCACGGCGAGTTCATCGCCCTCCTCGACCACGACGACAAAATCCGCCCCCACGCCCTCGCGTGTGTCGCCTTGGAAATCGCCGCGCACCCCGACGCCGACCTGATCTATTCCGACGAGGACAAGATCGACGAAAACGGCGACCGCTACGACCACTACTTCAAGCCGGATTGGAATCCCGATCTCTTCAACGTCCAGAACTACATCTCGCACCTCGGCGTCTATCGCACCCTCCTCGTCCGCGAGGTCGGCGGTTTCCGCGTCGGCTACGAAGGTTCGCAGGACTGGGACCTCGCCATGCGCGTCATCGAGCGCACCGCCCCCGAGCGCATCCGCCACATCCCGAAGATCCTCTACCACTGGCGCAGCGTGCCCGGCTCCACCGCCATGGTCATCGGCGCCAAGAGCTACGCCACCAACGCCGCCGAGAAGGTCATCACCGAGCACTTCGTCCGCACCGGCGTCACCGCCACCATCACCCCCACCAAGGGCTCGTACTGGCGCGTCCACTACCCGGTTCCCGCACCCGCCCCGCGCGTCTCGCTCATCATCCCCACGCGCAACCGCCTCGAATTCCTGAAGCCCTGCGTCGAAAGCCTCCTCGCCAAGACCGCCTATCCAAACTTCGAGCTCCTCATCGTCGACAACGATTCCGACGATCCCGCCACGCTCTCCTACCTCAAGGAGCTCTCCTCGCCGTCGGTTTCCCGTCCCGTCCGCGTCATCCGCTACCCGGGCGAGTTCAACTACTCCGCGATCAACAATTTCGCGGTCGAGCACACCGACGCGCCGCTGATCGGCCTCCTCAACAACGACCTCGAGGTCATCAACGAGGACTGGCTCGACGAGATGGTCAGCCACGCCCTCCGCCCCGAGATCGGCTGCGTCGGCGCGAAACTCTACTATCCCGACGATCGCATCCAGCACGCCGGTGTCATCCTCGGCATCGGTGGCGTCGCCGCGCACGCGTGGCAGACGCACCCCCGCGGCGCCGCCGGTCAGGCCCACCGCAATCTCCTCCAGCAAAACCTCAGCGCCGTCACCGCCGCCTGTCTCGTGATGCGCCGCGAGGTTTACCAGCAGGTCGGCGGCCTCAACGCCGACCAGCTCAAGGTCGCCTTCAACGACGTCGATTTCTGCCTGAAGGTCCGGGCCGTCGGCTTCCGCAATTTCTGGACGCCCTACGCCGAGCTCTACCATCACGAGAGCGCGAGCCGCGGCCGCGAGGACACCCTGGAAAAACGCGACCGCTTCCGGGGCGAGGTCGAATACATGCGCGCGACCTGGGGCGAGATCCTCGACAACGATCCCGCCTACAATCCCAACCTCACGCACACGATCAACGACTTCACCCTCGCCCTCCCCCCGCGCCCCTGGCCACCGCTGGGCAAGTAAGGGACGCGTTCGTCCCGCGTCACCGGCCCGGCCCCCGCCTGCGCCGTTGACGCCCCCGCTCGGCGGTCTATCGTCATCTCATGACGTTTGCCGAGGCAGTCGCTCAGTTTACCGCCCAGCTCCGCGCGAATCCCGCGGCGCCGCGCCCGGCTTTTGTCTACGACACCGTCGATCAGCTCCACGAATCCCAGATGCTCGACCGCGCCTGTGACCAGGCGCAGATGGATCTCGGCCTCGTCACGCCGGCGGAAATGCAACGGAATAATTCCGTGGTGCAGGTGGATCCGACCACCGCACGCCGAGCGATTCGCTATCCTCAATATGTCTGAACAGCACCCTCCGGCCGTATTCGCGGCCGTGCTGACGGACCCGGCGCATCCGCTGATCGTCGGCGGACAGGCGGTGAACCTCTGGGCCGAGATCTATTCCTCCACTGAACCCGAGCTTGGTCAGTTCGAACCGTTCACGAGCAAGGATGCCGACATCCACGGCGACCGCGCGCTCGCTGAAATTCTGTACCGCCGCTCCGGATGGTGCTGTCGTTTCTTCGACGAACCCCGTCAGCCTGCCGTCGCCATCCTGACGAAATCCAACGCGGCCACCACCACAGAACTCAAGATCGAGGTTCTCCGTTCCGTTTACGGCCTCAACCATGATGATCTCAGCCGAAACCAAGTGCGAGAAATGCGCCCCGGGGAACTGTACCGGTTGCCCGATCCCTTCGTGATGCTGAAGGCCAAGCTAGCCAATGTCGCCCAGCTCTCGGTCGAAAAGCGGCCGCAGGATCTGAAACACGTTCGGATGCTGATTCCCATCAGTCGCGCCTATTTTCTCGAAATGCATGCCGCCATCGGCCGTCCGGATATGAGCGAACGCAATTTCCTCGGGGCCGTCGCCTATGCGACGGAGATCGTCACCTCGACTCACGGCCGCACGGTCAGTCAGCGCCATGGCCTTGATCTCCTCGCGATTTTCCCTGCTTCGCTCGCCGATTCCCCGCACGAGAAAATCCGCCGCTTTGCCGTCCACCAACGTCCGCGGCTGACCGGGCTCGGTTGACGTGTACCGGCCGTCGTCATCGGATCATTGCCATGCCCGCCCACCTCGACGCCCCCGCTCCCGGCACGCCCGTCGATCCCCTGTGCTTTCAGCTCCGCGGCTGGCTCTGGCTCGATTCTCCTGTCGCGCAATCCTCCATCGCCACCCTGGAGGTCTACTCCGCCGACACCCACACTCTCCTCGGCTCCACCGCGACCCTCTACGCCCGCCCCGACGTCACCGCCGCCCTCTCGCTCCCCACTTCCGCCCTCACCGGCTTCGAGTTCTTCGCGCATCACTCCGCCGCCACACCCGCGACGTTTGGTGCCCCGCTGGAGGTTCGCCTCCACGCCCGTCTCCGCGACGGCTCGCTCACCGCGCCCCTCGCCACCGCCACCGTTCCGACCATCGCGCGCGACTACCGCCAAAACCACTTCGGCATCCTCCTCGACCAGCGCACGACCGCGATCCAGCGCCGGGCCAATATCTTCGCCGAGGGCCCGTCTCTCGCCGAGGGCAGCGGCGAGGTCGCCCACCTCCTCCGCCGGCATCTCGGCCCCCCTCCCTGTCGGGTGATCGACGTCGGCTGCGGACTCGGCTCTTACGGCCGTAGTCTCCTCGCCGACGGCTACGACTGGATGGGCGCCGAGGTCGACGACGCCGACTGCGCCGAACTCGCCCGCCTCGGCCTCCCCCATCGCCACGTCGACGGCCGCACCCTTCCCTTCGCCGACGCCTCCTTCGATGCCGCCCTTTGCCTCGAGGTCCTCGAACACCTCGCAGACCCCGCGGCTGTCCTCGCCGAGATCCGGCGCGTCGCCCCCCGCCAGCTCCTCGTCTCCGTCCCCAATTGCGAACTCCTTGGCTACCTCTGGGACCACCTCGCGACCCCCTGGCACATGCTGGAGGCAGACCACAAGAATTTCTACACCCGGCACAGCCTCGGCGCCCTCCTTCGCCCGTTTTACTCCCGGGTCGAGCTCGGCTTCCACACCCCGTATCCCCTCCGCACGGTCGAGGGCACCCCGCTGCACTACCACCTCTTCGCCATCGCCACGAACCCCTAAGCCGGTCCGGCGTGGACAAATGCGCAGGTTTGGCCCCCACTGCGCGGGTCCATCGCTCTCTCTGTGGCTCAAATTTTCCTGCGCCCCCGCTTCCTCACCGCCGTCTTCGCGACGTGCCTTTTTTGCGTCGTACTGGGGCTGAAGTGGGCGACGTTTGACCGCTTCGGCTCGGCGATGCCCGATTGGGACCAGTGGGACGCCGAGGCCGTCCACTCCCTCATCCCGTGGTACGAGCACGACCACTTCATCGACCATCTTTTCACGCCGCACAACGAGCACCGCGTCGTCATCACCAAGCTCCAGAACCTCGCGCTCGTCCTCCTCGACGGCCAGTGGGATGCCCGCCTTGAGGCCGTGGCCAACGCCATGGTCCACAGCGTCCTCGCCACTGCGCTGTGGCTGCTCGCCCGCCGCCGGCTCGCTCCGTTCACGCATGCCCCGGTCTGGCTCCTCGCCGTCGCGCTGTTCGGTTTCCCGCTGGCGTGGCAGAACATCCTCGGCGGTTTCCATTCCCAGCAATACTGGCTGCTGCTCACGTCCTTCACGGCCATCGTGATCTGGCCGTTCGCACGACCGTGGAGCGCCGCCTGGTGGACTGCCGCCGCCGCCGCGACCGCCGCACTCTTTACGATGGGCTCCGGCTTGCTCGCAGCCGCGGTGGTCATCGTGGTCGTGGCGTTTCGCCTGATTCGTCGCGAAACTGCGCTCCGCCCGGCCTGGCCCACCCTCGCCGTCTGCGCCGTCCTCGTGGCCGCCGGCGTCCTTACCCGGCACGAGGTGAGTTATCACGACCACATGAAGGCGAAGACGCTGCACGACTTCTTCTTCTCCATTGTCCACAGCCTCCAGTGGCCCGTCCCCAGCGGCTTTGACTGGCTCGCGGCACTCCTCTGGCTCCCATGGTTCCTCGCCGCCTGGAAAGTTCTCCCTTCCAGCCCGGCTGCCGCAACGTCGGACGTCACCGCCTCGAACCACCGCCAAAGCGGCCAGATCCTGCTCGCCCTCGGCGGCTGGGTGCTCGTACAGGTCCTCGCCACGGCCTACGCACGAGGCGCCGGGGCCGATTTCCCCGCCTCACGGTACATGGACACCCTGACCTTCGGCACCATGGTCAACGGGCTCTGTCTCGCATGGCTCCTCTTTCCCGCTTCGCCGTCCGTCAGTCGGCCCCGCCTCCGCCATCTTCCGCTCGCGTACCTCACCCTCGCCTGGATCGTTACCCTGTCCTTTGGCCTCGGTGACTTGCTGCTGCGCAACCTCACCCAGGAACTGCCCGACGCGAAGAAATACTATGTCAAGGCCGAGGCCCACCTGCGCGGCTACCTGGCCACCGACGATCCCGCGCAGCTCAATTTCCGCGATGTCCCCTACCCCAGCGCCGACGGGCTGATCGATCGCCTCGACCACCCGTGCATCCGCGCGCTCATGCCCGCGGTGGTCCGCCCGCCCTTGCCGCTCAAGGTCGCGAGTACCGGGCCGTTCCTCGAAAATCACGCCTCGGAACTCACCTTGGCCACCGCCCCGCACACCGGCATCTCCGCCGCCACCTTCCCCCTCGCCTCGCTGCCCACGTGGGGCTCCTTCGCTCCGGCCGACGGCCCCACCGCCATCGGCGAATGGCGGAGCGCCCCGCTCACCTCCCGGCTCGGCGCGTGGCTGAAATTCGAAACCGCCGGCCAGCTCGGCGAATCGCCCGCCACCCTCGCCCTGGAACTCCGCGACGCCCGGACCGACGCCCTCCTCGCCTCCGTCCGACCCACCAAGGTCCCCGGCGACACCTGGCGCGCAGCCTACGTTCGCGCCCCGCCGGCGCCGTTTGTGGTCGTCGCCCGCGATCAGGACTCCGCCCGCTGGCTCGCCTTCAGCGCGCCGGTCGAGATGGGCCGCCTCGCCTACCTCGGCTGGCGCGCCACCCGCAACGGCCT
>JAPLTR010000939.1 GCA_026398065.1 Verrucomicrobiota bacterium
GCGTCGGAACCGGCGGCGGGGTCGCGACCGGGGCCGGGCGCACCATCGCGGAAGGAGGCATCGGTGCGGGCGCGGCCGGGCGGGCCGCGATCGGCGGCAACGGCGCAGGCGAAGCCGGACGCGGGATCGGCGGCGGCGTCACGGGCATCTTGGCCAGCGGCGGCGGGGCGGACACCGGACGCGGCGGCAACGGAGCCGGCGAGGGGGACGTCGGACGCGGAATGACCGGCACCGGCGGCGGAGCCGAAACGTGGGCGGGCGCAGCGGCCGGAGCCGGCGCGGGAGCGGGCACCGGCGCCGGAGCGGCGGCGGGCGTCTGCGCGGCCTTGATCGCCGCGGCCTTCGCGGCGGCGGCGGCCTCGCGCTCGCGATCGATGTCCTGCTTGGACTTCACGAAGACCCCGGCCGGGATCGACACCTTCGGCGGCGCGTTCGTGACCTCAGGCGCAGCCACCTCGGGGACCGGCGCCGGGGCGGGAGCCTCGGGTGCGGCGGCCGCCGCGGCGGTCTCGGCGATCTTGGCGGCAAACTCCTTCTCGATTTCCTCGATGTAGATTTTGCTGACCGTGCTCGAAACCGACTTGGTATCCGCCGACACCCAATTGCGCGCCTTCAGGAGGGCAAGGAGTTCCTTGCCTTCCATATTGATTCGTTTGGCGAGTTCGTGGATGCGGAGGCTCATTCGTGATCGGTCGGTGGTCTAGTAAGAGAGTGGTCTGGAATCGGCTCAGTGCTTCGCGCCGGCGACGCGGGCGATGATGTCGGACGCTTCGTCGGTCGTGAAACCCGCGCCCACCAGGTCGTCGGCCTCGACCCCGTCGAACAGTTCGAGCGAGACAAAGCCGGCTTTGACGAGACGCAGGGCCACAGCCTCGACGATCCCGAGCGAGGCGACAAGCTTGCGCTTGGCATCGCCCTCGGGGTCGGCGCCGACGGCACGGAACTCCTCGATGTCGAGGCGCCAGCCGATCAGGCGGGAGGTGAGGCGGGCGTTCTGGCCCTTGCGGCCGATCGCGACCGCGAGGTCGTCGGTGGCCACCTTCAGGAGGATGCGGTGGGTCTTCTCGTCGAGCACGATCTCGCGCGGCACGGCCGGCTTGAGCGCCTCGATGATCATCTCGCGCGGGTCCGCGTAGAACTTGATGATGTCGATCTTCTCGCCGCCGAGCTCGCGGACGATGGTCTTCACGCGGGCGCCACGGGCGCCGACGCACGCGCCGACCGGATCGACCTTCGGGTCGCTGCTGGTGACGGCGATCTTGGTGCGGTAGCCGGGCTCGCGGGCAAAGGCCTCGATCTTCACCGTGCCGTCGGCCACCTCGGTGACCTCGAGCTCGAAGAGACGGCGGACAAACTTGGGGCTGGCGCGGCTGAGGATGATCTCGGGGCCGCGGGGCGTGCTCTCGATCTCCATCAGCAGGCAGCGGATGCGCTCGCCCGGCTGGTATTCCTCGCCGGGGACCTGTTCCTTGCCGGGCATGACGGCCTCGGCCTTGCCGAGATCGACGTAGAGGTCGTTGCGCTCGCGACGGCGGACGGTGCCGGTGACAATGTTGCCCACCTGGTCCTTGAAGTCGTCGTAAATGCGGTCCTTCTCAAACTGCCGCAGGCGCTGCATGACGGCCTGGCGCGCGGTCTGCGCGGCGATGCGGCCGAGGGACGAGGGATCGATCTCCCGTTCCAACATTTCGCCGAGCACGGCGCCGGGCTTCACGGCCTGGGCCTTCTCGATGTGCATCTCCGTCTTCGGATTGCTCACGGAATCGACCACCTTCATCACGGCCCAGGCGTGCAACTGCCCGTTCTTGGGATTGATGTCGATCTTGAGCTCCTGGCCGGAACTGATGCCTTTTTGGGCAGCAGTCTTCAAGGCATTCGCGATCGTGGCGATCATGTCGGCACGCGGAATACCCTTCTCCTTCTCCATGTATTCCAGGACTGAAAGAATTTC
Organism: Verrucomicrobiota bacterium; assembly: GCA_026398065.1. Taxonomy (GTDB): domain Bacteria; phylum Verrucomicrobiota; class Verrucomicrobiia; order Opitutales; family Opitutaceae; genus GAS368. The sequence goes on from JAPLTR010000939.1 coordinate 1,952, forward strand.
GCTGCTCATAGGTTGGATTTATGGGAAAAAAAAAGCGGGCCGAACGGCCCACCTTTTTGAAAGTGGTTGTTAAAGAAGTGAAGAACGTACCGGACGCCGCGAATCCTTGTCAAGCCCAGTGCCCCATACGTCCGTCTTAACGCCGTGCTTCCTGGGCTAATAACCATCCCAGCAGGCCCTGCGCCAGCCCGTGGCATGCCGGACGGACCGGCCCGGTGAACACCCCCAGCTCCCGCAATCCCCGGAGCACCAGTGGGGGAAGGTCCCCGGCAAACCAGTGCTGCCAGAGCCCCGGCCACCGGCCTGCCCCCTCCCCGGCGGTCTCCCGGGCGGCGAGCAGGGGGAGAAACCCGTCGCACACCAGGTTGTCGAGCCGGGTTCCCCCCACGACGTCGGCGCAGACCTCGTGGACAAAGCGCGCGCGGAGCCCGGTGAACCCCCATGCCCGCCGCACCTCCCGGGTGCCCATCGCGGGCGGCAAAGCCGTCACCCCGTCCGCC
>JAPLTR010000899.1 GCA_026398065.1 Verrucomicrobiota bacterium
GAAGGTGCGGCCGGCGGTGGCGGTGGGCTGCGACCAGTTGTCGTTGGTGGCGAGCTCGGTGCCGTCGGCGGCGATGATTTTCAGGAGGGGGTCGGGGAGGGTGCCGGGGACGCCGAAGGCGCCGAGGCCGGGGCCGACGCCGCGGACGAGGACGGTGCGGGCGGACTGGCCCTGCACGACGAGGCCGGCGATCAGGAGGTCGTCGCCGGTGCCGACGGTGCCGCGCGTGGCGAGATTGACGGGACGGGGGGAGGTGCCGTCGATGGTGTCGAGGATGTAGGCCTCGATGAGGGCGTTGCCGGCGGAGTTGCCGGCGCTGCCGAGCTGGAAGGTGTAGTTGCCGGGGGCGAGCGAGAGGAGGAGCGCGGCGTCGCGGCTGCCGGGAGCGAGGGGGAAGGCGCCGGCCGTGCCGGCCGAGGCGGCGATGAAGGCGGCATTGGGGGCGGTGCTCCAGCCGGAGTTGGTGGCGACGGGGTTGCCGCGCTGGTCGAAGACCGTGAGCACGGGGTCGGCGAGCGCGCCGCTCACGCCAAACCCGGTGAGGGCCGGGCCGAGGCCGCGGATGAGGATCGCCGCGGGGCGCGGGCCCGCGATGACGGTGCCGGCGATCATCGCGCCGGAGCCAGCGGAGGCGACGCCGCGGGTGGAGAGGTTGCCGAGGCGGCTGTGGTAGATGACCTCGGACTGGAGGATGGTTTCGTTTTCCCCGACGAGGAGGAAGCCGCCCTGCACGAGGCCGGCGGCCACGAGGTTTTTCGTGGTCGGGACGGCGACCTTTTTCCACGGGCCGTGAGGGCTGGTGGCGGAGAGCACGGTGCCGCCTTCGCCGGTGGCGAGGAGGACATCCGTGGCGTTGGTGAGGCTGCGGAGGCGGGCTGGGGAGGCGGTGCCCCCGACATACGAGGGCGGGGTCAGGGTGTAATCGAGGTGGAGCGGAGAACTGGTGACAAAGTTGGTCCGGTTGTCGGCGGGGCTGTTCTCATACGTGAAAACTCCATAGGTGCACCAAAGGGCGACGCCGGGCGCTCCGACCGTGAGGAAGGTGCGGGAGAGGAAGGTGTGGTTGCCGTCGTCCGAGACGTAGCGGATCAAACTGATGAAGGCGACGGCCTCGAGGTCCTGCACGGAGGAGTTGGTCTGGCGGGTCCAGCGGACGCCATCGGTCGAGAGGCTGACGGCGCCGCCCTGGCCCGTGGTGAGCCAGACGCCATCGCCGAAGGCCAGACCGTGGAGCCAGGCGGTGCCGACACCGCTGGCGAGGGATGACCAGGCGAGGCCGTCGACGGACGTGACCAGGGTGCCGCTCTCGCCGACGGCGACGAAGCGGTTTTGGGCGAAGAGGACGTTGTTGAGGCGGGCGGTGGTGCCGGAGGCGGCGACGCGGGCCCAGGTGACGCCATCAGGGGAGGTGAGGATGGCGCCGCCCTCGCCGACGGCGACGTATCGGCCATTGCCATACGCGACGGCGACGAGCCAGCCGGTGAAGCCGGAGCTGCGCGTTGCCCAGAGGCGGCCGTCGGCGGAGTGGAGGATCTTGCCCCCGGTGCCGACGGTGACGATGCCGTTGGCGCCCTCGACGACGCCCCAGAGAAACTCACCGCCGGTGCCGGCGGCCTCGTGGCGGACCGTCCAGTTGGTCTGGGCGCAGAGCGGGCCGGCGAGGGTGAGGAGGAGGGCGCAGGTGGCGAGGAGGCGGGGGAAGCGGAGGGGCTGCATCGGAGGCGGGGAGGACTGAGCAATGACCAATGACTAATGACGAATGTCGGAGGTCCGGGGATGGGAGCGACAAGCGAGGGGGCGGAAACCGCCAGTGGGCGGTGGTGGGCCGGAGCGGGGGCGAGAAAGATTAAGAGGAAGAGAAAGAATTCGGGAGGGGGCGGTGATGGGACTGGAGGCGACGGCCCGGAGCGCCGGCGGGCGGGCTACTTCGTGGTGGTGGGGCGGAGCTCGCTGTTGAAGAAATCGCTGATGCGGGTCTGCTGGCGGAGTTTCACGAGGGGGTCGTTCACCATGTGGGTGCCGAGCATGGGGAGGAGTTCGTAGGGCTTGCCGGCGAGGTAGAGGGCGTCGGCGAGCTGGAGGGTGTGCTGGAAATACACGTTGTCGTCGGTGAGGCCGTGGATGAGGAGGAGGGGGCGCGTGAGCTGCGAGGCGTAGGTGGTGACGTTGCTCACGCGGTAGGCCTCGGGGGCGGTGGCGGGGAGGCCGAGGTAGCGCTCGGTGTAGTGCGTGTCGTAGTTTTCCCAGGTGATCACGGGGGCGCCGGCGACGCCGGCCTTGAAGACGTCGGGGCGGCGGATGGTGGCCATCGCGGCGAAGTAGCCGCCGAAGGACCAGCCGGTGACGCCGACGCGGGTGAGGTCGAGCTCGGGGCGGACGGAGGCGAGGGCGCGGAGGCCGGCGATCTGGTCCTCGAGGGCGATGTCGATGAAATTGCCCTTGATCGCGCGCTCCCAGTCGCGGCCGTGCCACGGGGTGCCGCGGCCGTCGAGGCGGACGACGACGTAGCCCTGGTCGGCCATCCACTGGTCGGTGAGGTAGCCGCGGGCGTCGGCGGTGACGCGTTTGCTGGTGGGGCCGGCGTACACGCTGAGGATGACGGGGTATTTCTGGCCGGGGCGGAAATCGCGGGGGCGGGTGAGCGCGGCGTCGAACACGCGCTCGCCGGTGGTGCGCGTGAGCTCGGTGGTGGGGAGGCGCGGCATTTTCTCGGCGACCGAGGGGAGCGTGGCGACGGTGCGCGCATCGTCGGCGGAGACAACCTCGGTGCGCGAAGTGCCGTCGAAGAGATCGGTCGTGCGGAGGAAGAGGCGGGCCTCGGACACGAAGGTCGCGCCGTGGAGACCGAGGCCCTTGGTGAGGGGCTGGCCGGCGGAGGGGGCGGCCTCGCCCTTGAGCGGGAAGGACCAGAGGTGGACCTCGCGGGCGTCGGGGCCGCCGCGGACGAAGACGGCGCCGGACTCCTCGTCCACGCCGACGAGGCCGCGGTAGCCGAAGGTCACGGGCGTGACCTCGCGTAGAAGTTTGCCCGTGGCGGCGCGCAGCTCGACCTGCCACGCGCCGCGGCTTTCGGTGGTCCAGAGAAAACTCTCGCCGTCGGCGAGCCAGAGGGGCGGGCGGCGGTCGCCGGTGGAGCCGGCGGCGTTGTCGTCGAGGTTG
>JAPLTR010000043.1 GCA_026398065.1 Verrucomicrobiota bacterium
AAGGCGACCCACGCGATGACCCTCACATTCGGCCGTTAGCGGATCATCTGAAACCTAAATTGAGCGATTTTGTCGATTTACATCAAGTCCCGCTGGGGTCTGCCGTCCGCATGGGCCGCCGCAATCTCTTCGCCGGCCGCCTCAACGGCATGCTCTACTGCCTGCGAACCGAGATCGCCCGCAATCTCTACCTACCTAGGGACGTCGTGGCCAATGACGACGGCTTCTTCAAGGCCGCGATCTGCACCGATTTTTTCCGGGAGCCGCTCGACCAGACCAAGGTGGTCTCGGTGCGGGAGGCGACGCATCTCTACGAGCCCTACCTCTCGCTGGGCGACGTGCTGAACAACCAGAAGCGCCAGATGATCGGGCAGGCGACGGTGTATGTAATCGTCGAATACCTTTATACCCTGCCCGAGACCGACCGGGCGAACCTGGCGGCCACCCTGCAGCGGCTCGAGGCGGCCGACCCGGACTGGCTGAAGAAACTGATCAACGCGCATGTTGCGCAGACGAAGCGTTTCTGGCGGCTGTTTCCCGGCATCCTCGGGTTTCGCTGGCGGCGGCTGGCGCAGATGCCCGGCGTGCGGCGGATCACGCACTTTCCGGCGGCGGCGGCGGGCTTCGGGGTCACGCTTATCGCCTGCTGGCAGGCGGCACGGTTCCTCCGGCGCGGGGTGTCCAACTACTGGCCCAAGACCGTGCGCCAGACGATCGCCGTCACTCCGGTGGTCGCAGCCAAATGACCTTCACACCCACCCATCCATGAGCGAAACCGTCCCCCAAATCAAAAGCTACTACGAGACCTACTGGTCCGCGGGCAAACAGACCTTCTCCGGCTCGACTTACGGCTATGCGCCGAATTTCCGCCGCTGGATGTCCGTGGAACTGCGCGACCTGCCGGCGACCACGCCGGTGATCGAGGTCGGCTGCGGCGACGCCTCGTTCACCACGGACCTGGCGAGGCACTTCTCGAACGTCACGGCGATCGACATCTCGGCGGGACAGATCGCGGAGAACATCAAGGCCTTCCCCGGGATCAAGTTCCTCCAGCACGACGTGTCGGAACGGTTCCCGTTTCCCGATGCCTCGTTCGAGGTGGTGTGGTGCTCGGAGGTGCTGGAGCATCTCTTCGACCCCGAATTCGCGCTGCGCGAGATGCACCGCATCCTCCGGCCCGGCGGACGCCTCCTCGTGACGGTCCCCTATCACGGGCGGTTCAAGAACCTCCTGATCGCGCTCTTCAAATGGGACGTGCACTTTGCGCCGTCGAACCCGCACATCCGGTTTTACACGAACAACACGCTCTCCCGCATCACGCGGACGGCGGGCTTCGGCTCGATCCGCATCCAGACCTGCGGGATGGGCCAGCCGCTGCGCGATTTCTTTGTGCCGACGAACATCCTGTTGCGCGCCACGAAGGAGCCCGCACCGCCCCGGAAATGACGACGGCGCATGCCCTCGCGCTGGCGCTGATTCCGGTCCTGACGGTCGCGGCGGCGGTGGCGGCGACCTGGTCGCAGTGGGTGCGCGATGCCTTTTTCTTCGGCATGGTGTGCTTCGCGATCTTTGCGGAGCGCATGCAAGTGAACTTTTTCAGCGAGGCGTGGTATCGCGGGACGACGCGCGGCCTGCAGGTCACGCTGCTGGAGATCGTCGCCTTCGGCCTGTTGGTCGGCTGCTGGTTTGGCCGGCGCGATGGGGAGCGGCGCTGGTTCTGGCCGGCGAGCCTCGGTGTGATGCTGCTCTATCTGCTGTACGCGGTGGTGTCCGTCGTGACGTCCGAACCGAAACTCTACGGGGCGTTCGAACTCTCGAAGATGTTAGGCGTCCTGCTCGCGTTTCTCGCGGCGGCGGCCTACGTGCGCACCCGGCGCGAGTGGGCGATCCTGCTGGTCGCGCTCGGCTGCGCGGTGGGCTTCGAAGGCCTCTGGGCGGTGAAGCAGCGCTTCCTCTCGCGGCTCGACCGCGTGGCGGGCACGCTCGACCATGCGAACAGCCTCTCGATGTACCTGTGCATGACGGTGCCGCCGCTGGTGGCGGCCGCGTTTGCGGGGTGGACGCGGTGGCTCCGCTGGTTCTGTGCGGTGGCGGCGGCGCTGGGCACGGTGGGGCTGCTGCTGACGTTTTCGCGGGCGGGCATTCCGGTGCTGGCGGCGGTGGTGCTCGGCACGATCCTGACCTGTGCGTCGTGGCGGATCACGCCGAGCCGGATCGTCGTGCGCGGCCTGCTCGTGGCCGGGGCGATCGCCCTGGTCGCCGGGTCCTGGAGCAAAATGCAGGAGCGCTACGCGGAGGCCTCGCTGGAGGACGAGTACCTCGATGCGACGGTGGACGGGCGCGGAATCTACCTGCGGCTGGCGAAGATGATCGCCAGCGAACATTTTTTCGGGGTCGGCCTGAACAACTGGTCGTATCACGTGAGCCGCACCTATGGGGCGCGGCTGGGCTTTCGGTTTGTCGACTACGACTATCTCACCTCGGTCTATGGCACCACGGATGAGGTGCTCTTTGCGGACTCGTACCTCGCGGCGCCGGCACACAATCTCGCGGCCCTCACGCTGGGGGAACTTGGGCTGCCGGGACTGCTGCTGTTCGGGCTGCTCTGGGCGCGCTGGTTCTTCATGGGAGCGGCTTTCCTGTGGCTGCCGCGAACCGACCCAATGCGGGTGATGGGCGTCGGACTGTTTTTCGCCATCGGCGGGATCTTCGGGCAGAGCCTGACCGAGTGGACCTACCGGCAGACGCCCATCCTGTTTACCTTTTATCTCCTGCTCGGTGCGCTGGCTAGTCTGACGGCGGCGCGGCTGCGCGCGCGGAACGAGCCGCCGGCGACGGAGCCGGAAACGGTGGAGACACGGGCGTTGACGGTGCGGGACGACGTGCTCGTCGCGGGGAGGGTCTAGCCAATGCGCGTCGCCCACATTTTGCGCAAATACGACCCCGCCCAATGGGGCGGAACCGAGACCGCGATCGAGCGGCTGACGGCGGGCTTCGTCGGACAGGGGGTGGAGTCGGTCGTGTACGCCCCGAAGCTGGCGGAGGTCGTGACGGTGGCGGATCCGCTGGTGGCGGCGGGTTGCACCGTGCGGCGGTTTCACGCGTTCGTGCCGGTGTGGGGCATCTCCGCCGAGCGAAAACGGCAGTTGGTGGCCGTCGGCGGCAATGTGATGTCGTTCGATTTGCTGCGGGCGCTCCGGCACGAGCCGGGGCTCGACGTGATTCACTCGCATGCGCTCGGCCGCCTCGGCGCGGTCGGACGGTTGGTGGCGCAGAAGCGGGGTCTGCCGTTTGTCCT
>JAPLTR010000576.1 GCA_026398065.1 Verrucomicrobiota bacterium
ACCGTGAAGAGCCGCATCGCCCGCGCCCGGGAGAACCTTCGCCGGCTGCTCGCCAAGGCCTGTCCGGAGTTCGCCGAAGATGCGACCCCTGGAGATTGGTTCGATCCCATCCGTGCCTCCGGACGTCTGGAGGCCGTCTGCGCCTGACCGGCAACCCGACCTTCGGCGATGCGACTGCTCTTTGTCCATGAACGGATCGGCGCCCTCGGCGGCGCCGAGGCCAATGTGCTGGTGACCGCCGCGGAATTGCGCCGGCGCGGCCATGACGTGGCGCTGGCCCATGGGCCGGGCACCAATCAGGGGGAGCCCGCGTGGCGTGACGTCTTCCCGGCCTGTTTTCCTCTCGCCGGTGGGGACGCCTCCGCCTTGGAGCGCGCGCTCGCCGCCTTTCAGCCGGACGTGATCTACGTCCACAAGTTCTCCGATCCCGCCGGGCTCGCCGCGCTGCTCGCCGCCGGCCCTCCGGTGGTCCGCATGGTCCACGACCACGATATGTACTGTATGCGGGGATACAAATATAACCCCTTCACCCGCGAGGTCTGCCGGCGCGCCGCCTCCGCCTACTGTGTGTTTCCCTGCGGTGCGTCCGTCGCGCGCAACCCCGCCGGCGGTTTCCCCCTGCGCTGGGTCAGCTATGCTGACAAACGCCGCGAGATCGCGCTGAACCAGGCGATCCCCCATGTCGTGGTCGCATCCGGCTACATGCGCGACGAACTGCTGCGGAACGGCTTCGCGCCGGAGCGCATCGAGCTTCACGCCCCGGTGCCCCGCTCCGCCCCCAACGCCGAAGCACCGTCGTTCGGCCCCCGGAATTTGATCGTGTACGCGGGCCAGATCATCCGCGGCAAGGGCGTCGACGTTCTCCTTGAGGCGCTGGCGGAGGTCACCGCCCCGTTCGAGTGCGTGATTCTCGGCGACGGCAACCACCGCGCCGAATGCGAGCGGCTGAGCGCCCATCTGGACCTGCAGAACCGGGTCACCTTTGCGGGCTTCGTCTCCCAGTCCCGCATCGCGGACTACTATCGCGAGGCTTCGCTCGCGGTCATGAGTTCCCTCTGGCCCGAGCCCTTTGGGGCCACCGGTCTCGAGGCGATGCGCTGCGGGCTTCCCGTCGTGGCCTTTGACGCCGGCGGCATCCGCGAATGGCTGACCGACGGGGTGAACGGTTATCTCATTCCGTGGAAGGACCGCCCCGCCTTCGCCGCACGGATCGACACCCTGCTGGCCGACAAGGCCCTCGCCCACCGCCTCGGCGAAGCCGGCCGCACACTTGCCGAGGAGCGCTTCGGTTTCGCCGCCTACATCGACGGGCTGGAGGATCTCTTCTTCCGGGCCACCGTGCGGCAGTCCGCCACCCAACTGGTTTCGTCCTGACGCCACCGCATGAACATCAACCCTGCCGACCCCGTCAGCCCGCGCCTGCTCGGCCATTTTGCAAAATTCCAGAGCAGCTTCGGCCTGTGGAAAATGAAACGCCGGCTCGTGATGCGCCGGCTGGCGTGGCGCTGGTTTGTCGAGAGCGCCGACTTTGCCAAGCGCGCGATGGACATCGTCGGCAGTTTCACCGCGCTGTTCCTCCTGAGCCCGGTGCTGATCCCCGTCATCTTCCTCGTCAAACTCGACGGCGGACCGGCGATCTTCGCCCAGACGCGCGTCGGACGCTTCGGCGCCGTGTTCAAGATGTTCAAGTTCCGGTCCATGCGGCCCGACGCCGAGCAGCAGCTCGCCGCCCTGCTCGCGGCCAACCAGCACGTCGGCGGCGTCACCTTCAAAATCAAAAATGACCCGCGCGTCACGCGCGTCGGCCACTGGCTGCGCCGCTTCTCCCTCGATGAGCTGCCCCAGTTCTACAATGTCCTCATCGGCGACATGTCCCTCGTCGGACCGCGCCCTCCCGTCCCGCGCGAGGTCGCGCTCTATACGCTCGCGGACCGCCGTCGTCTCCTCGTCAAGCCCGGCATCACCTGCACCTGGCAGGTCGGCGGCCGCGCCAACATCGACTTTCCCGGCCAGGTGCTGCTCGACGTGAGCTACATCGAAAACCAGAGCCTCGGGAAAGACGTGCTCATTCTCGTCAAGACCCCGAAGGCCGTCGTCTTCGGCTCCGGCTCCTACTAGATGAAGACCATTCTGATCTGTCCCGCCATCCGTCCCGCCGTGCCGCAGCTCGCCGAAGACGCCCCTCTCGTGCTCGCCCCGATCCTCGGCGAATGCCTCGTCGTCAACTGGGTGGAACACGTCGCTTCGCTCGGTGCGACCCAGGTGCGCGTCGTCGCCGCCGACCGGGCGGACGCCGTGCGCGCCGTGCTCGGCGATGGTGCCCGCTGGGGCGTCCAGCTCGAGGTCATCGCCCTCAACGCCGAGCCGACCCTCGCCGAGGCGGCCGTCCGCTTCCAGCCGCCCGGCATGACCGGCTGGCTGCCCGCGCCGCATGCCATCGTGCTGATGAACCATCTGCCGGACTGCCCGGACCTGCCGCTGTTCGACAGCTATGCCAGCTGGTTTGCGGCCCTGCTCGCGTGGGTGCCGCGCGCCCTCACGCCCTCGCGGGTGCGCGTGAGCGAGATCAGCCCCGGCGTCTGGGTCGGACGCCGCGCCCATGTTTCGGAGAAGGCCGTGCTCATCGCCCCGTGCTGGGTCGGCGACCAGGTGTTTGTCGAGCCCGGTGCCATCGTCGGTCCCGGCGCCATCTTGGAAGACCGCTCCGTGATCGAGGAGGACGCCCGGGTCACCCATAGCTGGGTCGGCCCCGACACGTTTGTCGGGCCCATGACGGCGATCAGCACCTCGCTGGCGGGCGGCAGCACGCTCACCAACTGGCGCTCCGATTCGTCGCTGCGCGTGCCCGACCCGTTCTTGATGTGCTCGCTCGCGCCCTCCACCGCCGTCACGGCGATCCGGCAGCTGGCCCGCAACCTCGTCGCTCCGGCGCGCCGCGCCCAGGTCAACTGGATCCCCGCCTGGCCGCTCCCGCCCCAGCGCGCCCACGAATCCAACCCACCTGTCTGACGGACCCTGAATCCCCATGAAAATTGAGACCCACGGCCAGTGCCTGAGCATCTCCGACATCCCGGAGCTGACCGCCGTCAATTCCGCCCAGTTCCGCGACGAGGTGAACGCCGCGCTCCCCGGCGCGCCGCCGCTCATCGAGATCGATCTTTCGCACACGCGCTTCGTGGACAGCAGCGGCCTCGGGGCGCTGTTCGCGCTGTACCGCGCCACCACCCAGACCAGCGGCATCGTCCTGCGGTTGCTCAACCCCCGGCCCGAGATCCGCCAGCTGCTTGAGCTCACGCAGATGCAACAGCTCTTCGAAATCGTCCAACGCTGAGCCCCATGGCCGCCTCTTCGCTTCAACCGGCCCGCCCCACCACCCTCCGGCTCGCCTTTGCTCCCGATGCGGCGTCCGCGCGGGCGGTCGCGGAGGCGATCCGCGCCTTCCTCACCGAGCAGGGCGTGCCCGAAAAGGAGCTGTTCTCCTACGAACTGTGCGTCGCCGAGGCCAGCAACAACGCCATCAAGTACGCCGTCGGGCCCGCGCGCGACCTGAAGCCGGTCGCCGAGGCCCTGTTCACCCCCGACCAGATCGAGCTGCGCATGACCGACCACACCCCGGGCTTCGTGCTGCCCGAGCGCGTCCCCCAGCCCTCGCCGCTGAAGGACTGCGGGCGCGGGCTCTTCATCATCCAGTCCGTGATGGACGAGGTCCGCTACATGCGCGGCACCAAGGAAAACATCCTGATCATGCGCAAGCGCCGCCGCGCCCACCAGCCGCCGGCCACCGAGCGGCCCGGCGCCAGCGCCAGCGGCCTCTCGCCGGAGGAGAGCCAGCGCCAGCTGGCCGACTCCAAGCGCGACCGCGCCAACCTCGCGGCCGAGCTCGCCTTCCGCTCCGAGACGCTTTCCGCCATTTTCCGCTGCTGCGCCGAACTCGGCCGCAGCGACGGGGTCGCCGAGGGTTTCGGCAAGCGGCTCCTCGTCGACCTGTTCCACCTCACCACCGCCGACTGCTGCGTCCTGCGCCTCGTCTCCCCCGACCAGCGCAAACTCGTGGTCGCCGCCGCCTCGGAGACAGAACTGGCCTTCGACCCGATTGCGCTGCCCCTCGCCGGCGAGCCGCCCCGCGGGATCGAGGCCACCGTCGCCGCCCGTCTGACCGCCGCGCGCTTCGACCTGCGCGAGGACGCCGACCGCAGCGAGCCGTTGCGTGCCATCGGCCCCGAGGCGACCGGGCTGGTCTGCCCGCTCGTGTTCGGCGGCATGCTCGTGGGCTCCATCGCGGTCGGCCGCCGGGGCGGAGATTTCCCCCTCGGCAAGCTCCAGGACGAGGTGGTGCGCGTCTTCGCCGAGTTTCTCGCCATCCAGACGGTCAATCTCCGGCGCCACAAGGAGGAGGTGCTCCGCCGGCTCGTCGTGCGCGAGTCCGAGATCGCGCAGGAGATCCAACACCTGCTCCTGCCGCGCACGCTCCCGCAGCTCGAGGGCTTCGGCCTCGCCGGCGGCTGGCAGAGCGCCCGGGCCGTCGGCGGCGACTTCTACGATGCCCTCGCCGTCGGCGAGCAGTCCCTCTTCCTCATGGTCGCCGACGTGATGGGCAAGGGCGTGCCCGCCGCCCTCTTCGCCGCGACGATGCGCGGCCTCCTGCGGGGCCTCGCCGCCCGCAGCGACGATCCCGCGAAAATCCTCGGCGGCCTGAACCGCCTGCTCTACGCCGAACTCTCCGCCGTCAACATGTTCATCACCGCCCAGGTGGTGCACGTCGATCTGGCGACCCGGCAGATCACCGCCGCGAGCGCCGGCCACTGCCCGCCCCTTTACGTCCCGGCCGACCGGCACACCGTCGTCGCCCTGCCCGTCCACGGCCTGCCCATCGGTGTGCTGCCCGGTACCGTCTACCAGTCCGCCACGGCGCGCCTGGGCACCCCGGCCACGTTGCTCATTCACACCGACGGCCTGACCGACACGCGCAACACCGACGGCCGCCAGTTCGGCCAGCGCCGCCTCATGGGCTGGCTCAGCGCCAACGCCGTCGCGGGTCACAGCGCCGCCGAATTGCGCGACCGGCTCGCGACCGAGCTCAACCGTTTCCGCGGCGATGCCGACATGGACGATGACCAGGCCTTCCTGCTCCTCGCCGAGGCGCACGTAAACGCCGACCGCTCGACCGCGCCCCGCCTGCAGTTTCAGCGGGGCTCCTTCCTCTTCCCTGCCTGCACCTGACGCCCGCCCCCCATGAAGCCCCTCCTCTCCCTCTTCGTGTTCGTCGATGCCTGCGGCTGGGAGATCATCAAGGACCACCCGTTCGCCCGCACACATGCCCCCGAGCGCCGCAAGCTCGCCTCCGTCTTCGGCTTCAGCTCCGCCTGCATCCCGTCCATCCTCTCCGGCCGCTGGCCCGTGTCGCATCGCAACTGGTGCTACTTTGTCTACGATCCGGTCAACTCCCCGTTCCGCTTCCTGCGCCACCTCCGCTGGCTGCCGCGGGCGCTCACCAGCCGGCGCTTCTTCCGCCACCGCCTGTCGCGTCTCCTCAAGGTTCACCTGAAATTCCGCGGCTACTTCGACCTCTATAACATCCCGTTCGAGTACATTTCCCTGTTCGATTTCTCTGAAAAGAAGAACCCGCTGCAGCCTGGCGGCCTCAACGTCGGGCCCAACATCTTCGATCACCTCAGGGAGCGCGGCATCCCCTACCACGTGAGCGACCCGACGCGCACCGAACGCCAGAACCTCGACCACCTGCTGGCCGACATCGCCACAGAGCGGATCGACTTCGCCTGGCTCTACTGGCCCGACCTCGACGGCGTGCTGCACCGCGTCGGCAACCTTTCCCCCGAGGTGCCCGCGAAACTCGATGCCTACGAGCCGTGGCTGACCGAGCTCATGGACCGGGCCCACCAGCACTATGAGAAGGTGCAGCTCACCATCTTCAGCGACCACGGCATGGCCAACTGCGACACCCTCCTCGACCTGCGCGCGGCGATCGAGCCCCTCGGCCTCCGCATGGGCGAGGACTACGCCGTCGTCTATGACTCCACGATGGGCCGCTTCTGGTTCTTCAACGACCGCGCCCGCGAACTCGTAACCGACCGCCTGCGCGAGGTCCGCGGCGGCCGGATTCTGCCCGATGTCGAACTCGAGCAACTCGGCACGCTCTTCCCCGACCGTTATTTCGGCGAACTGATCTTCCTCGTCGATGAGGGCGTGCTGATCGTGCCGAGCCACATGGGCGAGCGGCCCATCCGCGCGATGCACGGCTACCACCCCGACGCGCCGCACAGCTACGCGAGCCTCCTGACCAACTACCCCGACGTGCCCGCTCACATCACCGCCATCCCGCACGTCTACGAGCTGATGACCACGCAGGCCGAGCAAGCCTTCCGGTTGAATCACGGCGCTGAGCCGAAGCCCCTCGAGGCCCACGCCGTCGACTAGGGTCATTTCCGACCCCGCGCCCGGCGGAGGAGCCGGACCACTTTGATATGGTCGGATTTGGTGCGATCTGGTGCGATTCGCCCCGAGCCGGGCCACCAGGATCGGTGCGCGTGGAGCGGTCCGCCCCGACCGGGCGGTACGCACCCGATGACGGCCCCAGGTCGGATCCGGTCGGATCAGGTGCGATCTACCTTGATTTGGTGCGATTTGGTCGGAGGTGGTGCGATCCGCCTTGATCTGGTCGGATTTACCCGAATGCGCTGGCCAGCCCGGCTGCTTCACGCGCGAGGGAACACGGCGTCGGGGCGCGTTGCCTCCGGGTAGGGAAAACCTCCGGCATCTGGATCGATCCGTGTTCATCGGCGGGCGGTGAGTGAAGGATGGACCTGAATATGCCCTGTTTTATTTTTAAAGCAACACTAAATGTTGATTTAAAAAACACCCTTGTTGCCTGTCGCTTCTCATCGCCCCGGCGGCTCCCATCCGAACCGTCGCCATCAGTACGTCCGCGGCAACACCACCCGGAATGTCGTGCCCGTGTCCGCCGCGCTCGCCATTTCCAAACTGGCGTCGAGGAGTTCGCAGAGCCGCTTCACGATCGAAAGGCCGATGCCTTCGCCCGGCTGCTGATGAATCGACTGCAACGCGGCGGTGCCCCTGGGGGGTGGGACCAGCACATGGGAGCGTTCGCCCTGGATCGCCGCCTCCTTCTCGTCCGACTCCCGCGCGCTGGCCGTCGCCTCCTTCAGCCCGCGGACGATCGGCGCGCCCGGCCCGGCCAGCAGGCCGGGTCCGGTGTCCTTGATCATGAGCCACCAGTTCTCCGCCTCCTCGCCCAGGCTCATAGTCACGCCCCCGCGCTCCGTGTACTTGAGCGCGTTCAACAGCAGGTTTTGGAGCAACCGCCGCACCTTGGCCGCATCGCCCTCCACCATCAGCTTGCGCGGCCCCCGCACCTCCAGGAACAGCCCGCGGCCATCGGCGATGGGCCGGTGAAAGTTGCCCAGCTCCCTCACGAGCTCCGCCGCGTCGAAGGTCGCGATCTCGCGGGTTTCGCGGCCGGCCTCCAGCCGCGCCAGCTCCTTCAGGTCGCGCAACATCTCCGTGACGGACTGGACGCCCTGCTGCAGGACCTCGGCAAACTCGGCGCGCTCGGCCGCCTCGATTTCGGTGCCACCGAGCAGCTTGGCCGCCAGCGTGACGCCAAACACATTGCCGTCGATATCGTGGACCGCCTCATGGATCAGGGCCGCGCGACGGCGCTCGACCTCGTTGATGCTGGCCAGCGCCCCCTCGAGGTCGGCCATCCGGCCCTCCGCCTCCGCCCGCTGCATGCGCTCGTATTGGGCGGTGCTTTCGCTGATCGCGTCGCTGACGAGCACGATCATCCGCCGATTGGCCGCGGCCAGAGTCCTGGCTCCGAACCCCGGGTGGCTGGCCGCAAATCCCGCCACTTCGTCAAACAGGCAGAGCTGGAGGTGCCCCCATTCGTGCATGATCTCCTGCAGGCGGTAGCCCTGCTGCCAGCGGTGCAGCCCGTGCTTGATCTCCTCCCGCTTCGTCTCCCGGCCGGCCGCCTCGGACGCGGCCCCGCCCGGCTGCGCCCGCAACTGCCGCTCGAAAGCGTCGAGCACCTGCGGAATGTGGTCGTTGAACTGCCCGCGGGTGAGCGAGTGCACCGTGGTTTGCTGGGGGTCGTCGTCCGCGGCCTGGCGCCAGGCGAGCAGAATCGCGGCGCGCCGCGCGGCCAGATGGCGGCAGAGCGCGTCGAGCTGTTCGCCCTCGGTTTGTGTCACGGGTTGGATGGGTTTCATGTTCGGCTGGTTCAATTCTTCAATGGATCTCCGGGCGGAAGCGGGATGCTCACCGAGATCTCGGTGCCCCCGCGGCGCGACGATTTCACCGCGAGCGACCCGCCGACATAGGCCGCCCGTTCGCGCATGCCGAGCAGGCCCAGGTCCACCATCCGCCGGGCCTGCCGTTTTTCGATATCGAAGCCGACGCCGTCGTCCTTGATCGTCAGCCGGACGGTGTGGCCCGCTTTCGTCAGGTCCACCGTCACATGGTTGGCGTCGGCGTGCTTCTCCACATTCTTCATGGCCTCCTGGTGGATGCGGTAGAGCGCGAGTTCAACCTCCGCAGGCAGGCGCTCGGTCAGGTGCATGCACGACAGCTTGACCGCAACCCCCGTCCGGTCGGAGAACTCGGTCGTGGCGGCGCTCAGCACCGCCCCGAGGCCGAGGTGATCCAGCGCGCCCGGCCGCAAGTTGCGCGAGATGCGCTCCACCTCCCTGGCGGTGTCGCTGAGCATTTCGCGGAGCCGCATCGCCTCCTGCAGCGAAGGTCCCTGGCGCGAGGAGAGCTCGTCCACCAGCGCCTGGCAGCGGAAGAGAATCGCACAGAGCAGTTGCGTGATGTGGTCGTGCAGCTCGAGCGCCACGCCCGCGCGCTCGGACTCCTGCACCTGGACTACCCGGTGGGTCAGGTCCCGCATGAGCCCCTCGGAGCGCTTCGCCTCCGTCATGTCCGTCACCACCATCGCGATGGTCGCGTGGTTGAAGTCATCCTTCGCCAGCGGCCGCACCGAGATCTGGACCGGCAGGAGTTCGCCGTCGCCGGCCCTGAGCAGGACCTGGACCTTCGCCCCGTCCCGGCCCGGCGTTCTCAGCGCGGCCTTCAGTGCCGTCCGGTCGGCCGGCGCCAGGAACCGCCGGAACGAGCTGCCGATCACCTGCTCCAGCGGCGTGCGCACCATCTGCGAGAAACTCCGGTTCGCGTAGAGGATCGTCTTCTCCGCCGTGAGCGTGAGCGCCCCTTCGTTCATCGACTCGATGAGCGCCCGGTAGGCATGCTCCGCCCCCTGCAACGTGAAGACCTGCGGTCCGCGTTTGCCGGCGACGAGAACCGTGTCGACCTCGCCCGCGCGGATGGCGCGCAGCGTCTCCTCCGCCTCGGCCAGGCGGGAGCGGAGCCCGGTCACCTCGGCGGAAGCGTCCGGGGTTGGGAGGGCTTTCCCACGCGCGGTCTTCACTGCGCGGGCTTGCCTCCCTCAAGGTTGCCCGCGTCGTCAAAGAGGCCGTGGGTGTTGAGCAGATTGCCGATGAACCGGCGCACGGGCTTGGGCGACTCCTTCACCAGTGTCGGCGTGGCGACGATCTGGTTTTTCCGGGCGAGCTCCGGCTGCTGGTAGACATCGATGACCTCCAGCTCATACCGGTTTTTCAGTTCGGCTTCGAGGAGTTGATAGACGCGCCGCAGGGCCTGGCGCGACCGTGCGGTCGCGCCTGCCACGTAGAGTCGTAGGAAGTATTTTTCCCCGGGGCCGGCGGCCAGCGTCTTTTCCAGGGCTCGCGTGGCGTGGGTGGAAGTGGTGGTTTTCAGGGTAGTGGTCCCGGTTAGTGGCCCGCGCGCAAGTCCAGGCCGTCCAGGACATTTTCCATGTTGGAAAGGGTGCCGATGATGGTGCGCACCGGCTGGGGCAGTCTGCGGATCACGGTCGGAATGGCCACGATCTGGTCGCCTTTGGCCAGTTGGGGCTTTTTCAGCAGGTCGATGACCGTGATGCGGTAGCGGCCCTTGAGGTGTGCTTCGCAAATGCTCCTGAGATTGGCGAGTGCGAGCAGCGACTTTCGCGTGCGGTCGGCGACATACAGGCGCAGCTGCCAGACTTCGTCCGCCGGACGGCGTTTTGCCGCCCTGGTCTGCTTCTTCGCGGGGCTGGGTCGTTTCGTTTTGGTTTTCACGTGTGCTTGGCTCCGTTTTTGTTCCGGTGGCGCGGGCTCACGTCGGCCTTTGCGTCGGCCTGACGCAGGACGCCCGATGCCAGCCGCTCGGTCCTGAGCATGAGCGTGCTGGTGCCCACCTGTTCGGCGATCCGCCGCAGTTCGACGGCCTCCGCCTCGTAGTCGGACCGCAGCCCGTTGATCTGGCGCTCGATCGCGGTGCGCTTGCGCTCCACGTCACGCTTGAGGCGGGCGGTTTCCTGCTGGTTGGCGAGCAGCTCGGCCTTTTCCAACGAGCCCTGCGCCGCCCGGGCTGAGCCGGTCAACACACCGCTGGGTCCGATATAGGCGTCCACCACATCGATGCCGTGGTTCGAAATCAGAAACTCTCGCACCTGGTTGGAGTGCGCCATGCCGCGCGCCTTGAGCACGTAGAGCACGCGGTTGCGCTCGCCGTTGCCCTCGAAATCCTGCAACAGCAGCCACGCGTCCATCAGCGACGACATGATCGCCTCGCTCTGCTGCGGAGCCTGCCCTCCCGGCGTCAGACTGGTGAAGAGCGAGGTGACCTGTCCGGCCTTCAGGTAGTCGATCAGCCGCGTGACCATCCCCTTGCCCTCCGACGAGGTCCCGAGGTCCATCAGGCTCGTGATGGGGTCGATGATGACGACGTGGGGCTTAAACGTGGAGATCTCCTTGAACATCGTGGCCAGATGCATTTCCAGTCCGTAGAGCGAAGGCCGCGACGACAGGATCTTCACCAGGTTCCGTTTCACCAGCGGCTCCAGCCGCAGGCCGATGGAATGCACGTTGCGGATGATCTGGTTGGGCGACTCTTCGAACGAAAAGAAGAGCACGCGCTCGCCGCGCTTCGCCGCCGCCTGCGCGAAGTTCGCCGAGATGATCGTCTTCCCGGTCCCCGAGGTGCCCGTCAGCAGAATGCTGCTGCCCCGGAAGAAACCCTGTCCGCCCAGCATGGCGTCGAGCCGCGGAATGCCCGTGGCGATCCGCTCCGTCGAGACCTCGTGGTTCAGCGACAGCGACGTGATCGGTAGCACGCTGATGCCCTCGTCCCCGATCAGAAAGGGAAATTCGTTGGTGCCATGCTGCGCCCCGCGGTATTTCACCACGCGCAGATGCCGCGTCGCAATCTGATCGTTGACCCGGTGGTCGAGCAAAATGACGCAGTCGGAGACGTATTCCTCCAGGCCGTTTCGAGTGAGGGACTCGCGTCCGCGTTCCGCGGTGATCACGGCGGTCACGCCCTTGTCCTTCAGCCAGCGGAAGAGCCGGCGCAGCTCCGCGCGCAAGACCGCCTCGTTGGGCAGGCTGGCAAAGAGCACTTCGAGGGTGTCGAGCACCACACGTTTTGCCCCGATGGAGTCGATGGCATAGCCCAGCCGGACAAACAGCCCTTCCAAATCATAGTCGCCAGTCTCCTGGACTTCGCTGCGTTCGATGTGCACGTAGTCGACCACGATCTTCTTCTTCTTCACCAGGCCCGCGAGGTCGAAGCCGAGCGAGGACACGTTGGCCGTCAGCTCCGCCTCGGTCTCCTCGAAGGCCATCAGCACGCCCGGCTCGTCGAACTCCACGGCGCCGCGCACGAGGAATTCCGCCGCGAGCAGCGTCTTCCCGCAGCCAGCGCTCCCGCAGACCAGCGTCGGCCGGCCCTTCGGCAGGCCGCCCCCGGTGATTTCGTCGAGACCTTGGATGCCAGTCGGGCACTTGGGGAGAAGCGTCGCCTTGGGCGGGGATTTGGAGGTTTTGGATTTCATGTGGGAGGTCGGCTGGCGGAATTGGACTGAGTCGGCGCAGCGGGGGCTGCCGTCATCAGGGACACGCGGGGTTGAATGCCTCTCCGCCGGCGCGGTGCTCGCGTGTCGACCGATTCATTCTGGACCCTCTCGTCCTCGCGCGATTGTGCGCAGAACTCTCCTGCGCAACCTATAGGGCCTTGACCTACCATCGGCCGGGTTTCGCGGTCTTCCCTCCCTTACCCCCAACATCCAGCCCCCGCGACGTACCAGTGAGGCGGCGGCATCCGAACCGACACCTGAAATGCGCGTCTATGCCGGTGGCGGAATCCCGCCGATTTCATCTCATGACCTTCCGCCTCCGCAATTTTGTGCTCACCGTCTGCTTCGCGCTTTCCCCCGCGCTGCGCGCCGAAACCCCGCCCCTGCTGGCCAGGGCCGTCCAGCAGTGGGGCTCCGGCCACGAGGACCTGGCGTTCACCCAGCACACCCGCTTTCTCCTCGAC